>DASPWG010000265.1:0-19701 GCA_035621915.1 Streptosporangiaceae bacterium | reverse complement strand
ACGGTACAAAGCTCCATGGCATGGAGGGGGTCAGGGGTTCGAATCCCCTCAGCTCCACCAAGAAATAGCAGGTCAGAGGCAGTACCTCCGTCGAGCGCCATGATCAGGCACCCCCGAATCGCTCGGTCTTGACCGTCGTGTCGGGGTAGCCGCGGGCTACCAGCAGCTCGGCCACCGTCTCGACGAAGGCAGTCGGGCCGCAGATGAAGGCGGCCGGGTGGTCGCTGGCCGACCACGCGATCTGTGCGAGCATCTGCTCGCTGACCCGGCCGGAAAAGCCGGTCCAGCCAGGCGGCTGCGCCCGGGTCAGCGTGTAGCGAACCTCGCTATCGTCGTCTGCGTACTGGTCCAGCTCGTGGCGGTAGATGATGTCGGGAAGCGTCCGGGCCGAGTACAGCAGGCGGGCCGGCACGTGGCTGCCGCTGCGAAGGCGGTGCCGGAGAATTGCCCGCAGCGGCACGATGCCCGATCCCCCGGCGATCAGTAGCAGCGGCCCCCCGTCGTCCGGTCCCCAGGTGAACCAGTTCCCGATCGGCCCTCGGACTTCGAGCTCGTCGCCCGGGCGCAGTTCCTGGGTCAGGTAGGGCGAGACCTCGCCGTCCTCGAGCCGTTCCACGGTGATCGCTACGGGCTCGCCGTCCGCGCTCGCTATGGAGTAGGACCGCTCGGCGCTGTAGCCGTCCTCTGCGGTCAGGCGCACATCCAGGTGCTGGCCGGCTCGGTGGCCGGGCCAGTCCGGCAGTGTCAGGTTGATGGTCCGCACCGAGTCCGTTTCGTCGGTGACCGAGGCAACGGCCGCGACCTGCCAGGTCAGTCGCCCGCGTACCGCTGTTCCCGCCATGGGTCTCCGTAGTTGTGGTAGCCGTATTTCTCCCAGAAGCCGGGCATGTCATGGTCGAGCAGATCCAGGCCCCGTATCCACTTGGCGCTTTTCCAGAAGTACAGATGCGGGACCAGCAGCCGGGCGGGGCCGCCGTGCTCGGCCGGCAGCGGCCCGCCGTCGTAAGCGAAGGCGACCCATGCCTGCCCGCCGCTCACATCGCTGATCGGGAGGTTGGTGGTGTAGCCGCCGTCGCTGTAGGCCACTACGTATTGCGCGTCGTGCTCGACCTGCTCCAGCAGGGAGCTGACGGGCACGCCGGACCAGCTGGTGCCGAGCTTCGACCAGCGGGTGACGCAATGGATGTCGGCTGTCACCGTCTCCGCAGGCAGCGCCACGAACTCCGGCCAGCTCCAGGTCTTCAGCGCCTGGCCGCCGCGCCGGATGGAGAAGGTCCAGTCGTGCAGCGGGGTATGCGGCGTCGGGCCGAAGGACAGCACTGGGAAGTCACCTGTCACGTGCTGGCCCGGCGGGAGCTTGCCGGCTTCCCCTGCCGCAGGACCACTCCGGCGGTGAAAGCCCCTCGAAACTGGGCTGGTCATTGCTGGTCAGGTCCTTCCTGCCGCGCGTGGGCCGATGCGTGGCTGCCGCCAGCGTCACTATCGTGGCTGTGGTCGGCGCTGACATCGTTAAGGTGGCTAGTCTGCCCGGGATGCGCCTGCGGCCTGCTCGATGACGATGCGCGCGAGCTCAACTTGCGAGGTGATGCCTAGGGCCGCGCATCAAACTAGGGACCGCGAAGCACAGCGTTATTTCTTTACGGCTTCGGCCAGCCGATTTCGCCTTTAGCGGGCTGCCGCTTTCACTGAACCCGGGCTCGGACGCAGCCATGGGTCGCGCCAGCTCGAGTGCCCGGCTAGCAGCCTGTCCGCGCCAGCCGGGCCCCAGGATCCCGGCTTGTACGGCTCCACCCGGGGCGGCGCATCCAGCAGCGGCTGCACGATGCGCCATGTCTCCTCCACGCCGTCCTCGCTGGTGAACAGGCTGGAGTCCCCTTGCACGGCGTCACCAAGAAGCCGTTCGTAGGGCAGCGGCGCCTCCCCGAGCTCTTCGGCGAAGATCAGCGACAGGTCCACCGTCCGCGTCGCGTCGGCACCGGGCCGCTTCGCCTGGACGATCAGGTCGATGCCCGGGTCGGGATCGATCCTGAGCACGAGCTCGCCCGGATCCGGCGCGATCGCCGACGCGAACGCCAGTTTGGGCGGCCGCTTGAAGATGACCCGTATCTCTGTGACGCGCGCGGGGAGCAGCTTGCCCGCCCGGATGTAGAACGGAACGCCAGCCCAGCGCCAGTTGTCGATCTCGACCCGCAGCGCGGCGAAGGTCTCGGTCGTCGAGCCAGGGCGCACTCCCGGTACGGCCAGGTATCCGTCGTACTGGCCGCGCACGTAGTGGCTAGGGTCCACCGGGGGGATGGCCCGGAATACCTCGACCCGCTTGTCCCGCAGCCCGTCGGCGTCGGCGGTACTCGGCGGCTCGGCTGCGAACAGCCCGATGAGCTGGAGCAGGTGGTTTTGCACGACGTCGCGGAGCGCTCCGACCGGGTCGTAGAAGCTGCCCCTGTCCTCCACGCCGAAGTCTTCGGCCATGGTGATCTGCACGCTCTGAATCCGGTCGCGGTTCCACAGTGGCTCGAAAATGGAGTTGCCGAAACGGAGGTACAAGATGTCCAGGGACGGTTCCTTGCCGAGAAAGTGGTCGACCCGGTAGATCTGCCGCTCGTCCAGGAGCCTTCGCAGTTCGGCGTTGAGCGTACGGGCCGAGGCCAGGTCATAGCCGAAGGGTTTCTCCACCACGACCCTGGCCCGTCCGGTGAGGTTGGCCCGGGCCAGGCCCTCGACCACCTGGCCGAACAGTGACGGCGGGATCGCCAGGTAGAAGACCGGGGTGCGGAAGGCCGTGATGGCCCGGGCGATGCGGTCATAGGTCTTCGCGTCCCCGTAGTCGCCCGAGACCAGGGACAGGCGTTCCGCGAAACGCCGGAACACCTCCTCGTCGATCACCTCTCCGGTGTCCTCGATGGCGCGCCGTGCGTGATTCCGCAGCGTCGCGGAGGGCCACTCCCTGCGGGCCACGCCGATGATCGGGACCTGGAGCAGGCGTCGGCGCTCCAGCCGGTACAGCGACCGGAAGGTCATCTTCTTCGCGAGATCCCCTGTGATCCCGAAGATCACCAGAGCATCCGCGGCCGTGCTCGCCGGTGCAGCCATGGCAGTTCCTTGTCGAATTCAGCCCGACGTCGGGGACAGGGCAGGACGAAGGCTCCACCGCGTCGGCGAAGCCGTCGTCCTGGTTGGATGCGGTGACACGACTGTGGCCCGCCGGACCTCCCCGCTAGGGATTTCCATAGCGCCGCTCAGTCCAGCACTGGCCAACATGGGCACGCCATTAGGCCAGGCGGTCGTCCTGCGGCCAAGCGACCGGCTCAGCCTGCTCGTCCCGCGCCCCCGCAAGGCGGGCCCACAGGCTCGCCCGCATTACATGGATTCCTGGTCGGGCTGGCCCATTGACATGCCTTCCTGGTCGGGTCGGCCCATTGACATGCCTTCTTCGTCCGGCTGGCCCATTGACATGCCTTCCTGGTCGGGCCGGCCCATTGACATGCTTTCCTGGTCCGGCTGGCCCATTGACATGCCTTCCTGGTCGGGCCGGCCCATTGACATGGATTCTTCGTCCGGCTGGCCCATTGACATGGATTCTTCGTGCGACATGTTCGTTCCCTTCTTGTTCCTTGTCTGCGTGCTCGTTCTGCGTGCAGGCCATCCCTTATCCGCCCACCGGTATAAGGGATGATCCGGTTGGCTCAGGCTGGCCAGTCCAGTCAGGTCGGTACCGATGACGCCGTGCGCTCGCACGAACACCATCAGCACGCTGCCGCAGGTCCGGCAGCGTACGACGGTGCCAGGAGCCTGCCGGTAGACGACCAGTTCGGCTACCGGCCGCCTGGCCCCGCACGTCGCGCAGGTGCTACGCGCGGCGGTCATATCGGTGCCGAAGACGTCGATCAGCAGGCCGCCGATGGCGTTGCCGTCTAGTGCGTCCATCAGCGTTCTCCCGTCTCGCTGGACCGTTCGGTCTTCACCCGCTCCGGCGGGTAGCCCAGGGCAGCAGCGTCCGCCAGCCCGAGTGCGACGGCACGGCTGATACGGCGAGCCGCCTCTGTGATCAGCGCGGTCTTACCGGCCGGGGCGTTTCCAACTGCGAATTCCTTTCTGCCGGTCATGGTCAGGCCGTCACGTGCTGGCGCAGGTGGCGGACCAGGCCGAGCACGTCCTCGGGGACGAGCCTGCCGATGGCGCCGCTGGAGTACACGCTGACCACGACCTGGCCGGCCGGGTTGAGGACGAAGCCGGTGGATTGCAGGTAGATCGGGTCGGGGTTGACGAACGCGCCGGTGAGATCGGCGATGGCCCGGGCATCGGCGCTATGCCCGACCGGGAAGGTCAGGCCGTGCTTGGCGATCAGCGCCGCGGTGGTGGGCCCGTCATCCACCGACAACGCCGCGATCTTGATCCCGGCCTCGGCGAGAGTGACGCTGGCCCGCTGGAACGCCCGCAGCTGCGCGTTGCAGTACGGGCACCACGACCCGCGGAAGAACAGAACGACTCCCCACTCGCCGCCGAACGCGCCCGGCAGGGTGAGGGCCGGGCTGTCCGGCGGGGTCAGCGACAGGGCGGGGAAAGAGTCTCCGCGACTCAGCAGCGGCATAATCGTTTCCTTCATCTGCTCACGGTTGACACCAGAGGTGCCGTTTGGCGGCCATCGGCCTAGCGGGTCGGCCACGGCTCAGTCCAGAAGTCCGGTCGCCTGGCCTAGCTCGATCAGGTGGCCGTCGGGGTCGCGGACGTACGCGCGGATCTCGCGCCCGTGATCCTTGGGTGGGGTCAGGAATTCGGCGCCTTTGGCCGACCACTCCTGATAAACCTGGGCGATGTCCGCGACGCGCACGTTGAGGAACGCGCTGGTGCGGCTGGGATCTGGTGGTGTGGTAAGGGTGACGTCGGGCTTATCGTCCGTGGGACCGCCCCCGACGTTGAGCATCAGCCACGTGTTGGCGACCTTCATGACGACCGGGTCTCGCTCCAGCACCACTTCCCCCCCGAACAGCGATCGGTAGAAGTCCCGGGAACGGTCCTGATCGGCAACCACCAGCAAGTGGGTGATGACGAAACCTTCCTTGGGCGCGGGAAACCCGTCCAGGTTCATTCGACACCTCCAACGGTGGGGCTTACGTCAGCCGGGCGACGGTTGCGGGCCATGCTCGCGCAGGCCCAGCATGTCTCTAAGCGCAGGGATGTCGTCGTGCCCGGCCGGCGCAAGGTGCGGGAACTCGGGCACCACCGGGTGCGGCGAGGTGGTTACGCCGAGTTGATGTCCGACCACCAGCGACAGCGTGGTTCCGAACGCGTCGTCGTGCAGGCCGCGCCCGTTTCCTGTGCCGGGCGCGAAGCGTACCGGCTTGCCGGGCCGGTAACGCAGCAGGTCGGGAAGGAATGCAGCGACCAACATCGCAGCGTGCTCGTCGGGGTTGGCGGCTAGAGTCAGTTCTGCCACATGCGCGCCGGTCCGCCGCACCACTTCGCCGAACGTGGCGACGTCGTCGGCCGGCGAACCGGCGTTGAGTGCCTCGGTGTCCGCGCCGGGCCGGGGGAAGAAGAACGACCGCAGCAACGGATGGGCCGCCCGGCTGACCTGGCGCTGGGGAGCGTGCCCGTAAAGGCGAATCCGGGCCCACAGGGCGACGTTGATGCCGCCGAACGTTGCGTCCGGGACCTGCAGGGCGATGGCGGTGACGTTCCGGCCAGTCAGTAGGTTGCCGGGTGTCCCGTTGAACAACTCAGGACGGTACTGGTTCTCGGCCAGACCGTGATTGAACGCGAACAGCGAGACGGCATCGCCCCAGAACGGGTCCTGCGCCAGGCCGAACCACGCCGATCCGCCATTGCTCAGCGCGAAGGTTTCCCCGGTATGGCCGACGCCGAGTTCTGTGCCCTCCAGGCCTGACCGGCTCCGCTGGCCGACGGCGTAACGGACCCGCATATCCTGGTTTCCGTCAGCGTCCGGCTCACCGAAGCTCATCCGGAATGCTCGGTCTTCGCGCGTGCCGCCATCGCTGGCGATGGCGAACTCGTAAAGGGCATCCGGCCGGAACGTGGTGGGGTTGGACCTCCCGGCGTCCGGGTTGGCGGTAACGAGGAGCATCGACGTGCCCGGCGTCTCCGGGAACACATAGAGGTCGCCAAGGTTGAGCCGGCCGTCCTCGATCGCTGTCGGACTGTCGAAATGGTGGGACATCCCTTCCCCTCATCAGGTAGCGGCTGGCACGGCTGGGGAGCACAAGTGTTGAAGCCCCGCGAGACCGGGCTCGTCATTGGTGTTGATCCCTGGTCGGGGTGCGGACCGTCTTGCGGAACTCAGCGTCACTATGCGGCCGTGGGCGGACGCTGACATCGTCAAAGTGGCTAGTTTCTCTGCGATGCGCCATATGCGGCCTGCTCGATCGCGACACGGGTGAACTCGACACGTGAGGTGATGCTCATCAGAAGATCCGGGCTCGCCGCATCGCCCGAAGTTCGTGCGATCATGAGCTGTGCGGTCGGCCGCGACTTCGGAGTCTCTCGGCCGGGTTGCTCGTCCTGGCGCGGGAGGAGTCGTTTCCCGTCCGGTGCTGTGGGAGCGGCTCGGGGAAGGGGCGCGCGTGACGGTGGTGTCCGCGCCGCCGGGCAGTGGCAAGACAGTGCTGCTGCGGTCATGGATCAGGGCAGCAGGCCTGGCCGAGTGCGCGGCCTGGGTGCCAGTCGGCCGCGGCGAGAGTGATCCGCAGCGCTTGTGGCTGGCGATGCTCGATGCGCTGCGCCAGACGGCGCCGGGCTCGGCGCTAGTGCGCCCGCTCACGGCGGCGCCGGATCTGGACGGATGGGCGATCATGGAACGGCTGCTGACCGACCTGGCGCCGCTCCGGGACCAGCTGTGGCTGGTAATCGACGACCTGCATGAGCTCGACTCGGGCCAGGCGCGGCGCCAGCTCGAGCTGCTGATAATGAGGGCTCCGGCGGAGCTACGGTTCGTGCTGGCCACCCGGCATGACGTGCGGCTGGGGCTGCACCGGCTGCGGCTGGAGGGCGAGCTGACCGAGATCCGCGCGGACGATCTGCGGTTCACCCTCGCCGAGGCGCGGGCATTGTTCCAAGCGGCGGGGGTGGAGCTGGCGGAGCCGATTCTAGGGCTGCTGATGGATAGGACGGAGGGATGGGCAGCGGGGCTGCGGCTAGCGGCGCTGTCAATGGCCGGCCGTCCGGATCCGGAACGGTTCGCCAAGGAGTTCTCCGGCAGCGAGCGGACGGTGGCTGAGTACCTACTGGCCGAGGTGCTGGACCGGCAGCCTGTGCAGGTGCGGCGGTTGCTGCTGCGGACCAGCCTGCTGGAACACGTCAACGGGGAGCTGGCCGACCTGCTCACGGGAAGCTCGGGCGGGGAGCGGGTGCTGCAGGATCTTGAAGAGGCAAACGCGTTCGTGGTGTCGCTGGATATGGCGCGGTCGTGGTTCCGTTACCATCACCTGTTCACGGACCTGCTGCAGCTAGAGCTGCGCCGGACCGAGCCGGGAGAGGTGGCGGCGCTGCACGAGCTGGCGGCCGACTGGCTTGCGGACCATGGATACCCGGTGGAAGCGGTCCGCCATGCCCAGGCGGCGCAGGACTGGGACAGGGCCGCCCGTCTGCTGGCCGACCACTGGGTAACCCTGAAACTGGGCGGTCGCACGGCAATCGTGCACGCGCTGCTGGCCGGGTTCCCCGCCGCAGCGTTCTCGGCAGATGCCGAGCTGGCGGCCGTGGCCGCGGCCGACGAACTGGACCAGGGCTCGCTTCAGGCGGCGGAACGGTACCTGGAACTCGCAGAGCGAGGGCAGGCGTCAGTGCCGCTCGGGCGGCGCGGGCAGGCGCAGGTGCTGCTCGGGGTGGTCCGGCTGCTCTTGTACGGGCGCAGCGGCGACCAGTGGGCGCGGGCCGAGCAGGCGCAGAGGCTGCTGGCGGCGGCCGAGGCCCCGGAGGCGGCACAGCCCATGGAGAGGGCACCTGACGTGGGAACGGAGAGGCTGGCCTGGGGTGGGGAAGAGCTGCGCACGCTTGCTCTGCTCGAAGTCGGCAACGCCGAGACCTGGATCGGCCGCTTCGACCAGGCCGAGCGCCACCTGGACCAGGCAGTCGCGTTGGCGCGCCGGATCCGATTGCCGTATCTCGAGTTCATGGGACTGGTGTACCGGGCGGAGATTGAGCTCAGCCGACGGCTGCCGCAGGCCGCGGAGATAAGCCTGCAGGCAATTAGCCTAGCCGAGCGGCACGGCTGGACCGCCGATCTGTTCGCCGGTTTCGCCGCCAATACGCATGGATCGGCGCTCTCATGGCAGGGGCGGCTGGGCGAGGCGGACACATGGTTGCAGCGCGCGGAGCGGACTTTCATAGCGGAAGCGGACCCGGCATCGGCGTTGGGCGCCCACTACGTCCGCGGCCAGCTCGAGCTGGGGCGCGGCCGAGCCGCCAGCGCGCTGGCCGCGTTCCGGGCCGCCGAACAGCTGGCCGGACCCAACCCGCTCGCCAGGCCACTACGAGCCTGGCTCTTGCTTGCCCTGGTAAGCCTCGGTGACACCGAACGCGGCGAGCAGGCCCTCGCCGATCTCGGCGAACCCGACCGCGACCGCCGGGAGATGCGCATCGCCGCTGCGGCGCTGCGACTCGCGCAGCACAATCCGGCGGCGGCGACCGCCGCGCTCGCGCCAGTCCTGGACGGCACCATAATGGGAGGCTGGAGATCGTGGCTGGCCGAGGGTTTCCTGCTAGAGGCCATCGCCCGGGAAGCGCTCGGCGATCCGGCCGTCGCGGGGCATGCTCTCGAGCGCGCGCTTGATCTCGCCGAATCCGACGGCGCTCTCCTGTGGTTCCTGCTGCACCCCGCACCCGATTTGCTCGAGCGGCACGCACGGCAGCGCAGCGCGCACGCGGCACTGATCGCCCAGATCCTCGACCTGCTGGCCGGGAACGGGTCCGGGCCGTCGCCCGCCGAGCCGCGGCCACTGCTCGACCCGCTCAGTAGGAGCGAGATCCGGGTGCTGCGCTACCTGCCCACCCACTTGTCGGCGCCGGAGATCGCCAGCGAGCTGTCGGTGTCGACGAGCACCGTCAAGACCCACCTGCGCAACCTGTACGCCAAACTCAACGCGCACAGCCGGGCTGAAGCGGTCGAGTCCGCCCGCGCCCTCGGCATGCTCGCACCCCCCGCACGGCAGCGCTGACTCAGGCCAGGCCGACGACTCCCTTCGCGTTCGCGTGGCCGGACAGGCTGGCCTTCGCGGCATCGCGTTGGTGTTACGGGAGGAGGAGAAGCGCCTGGCCGTTGAGCCTGCGCAGTTCCGCGGTCACCCCGAGGAACGTGCCGGTCTGGAAGTCGAAGGCCACGACGTGGTCCCGGCCGACGCAGTAGAGCCGTCCTTCGGGTCCGAACCGCAGTCCGCGCGGCCTGGCGAAGTCGACGGCGGGTTCGGGCGCCAGCACTCGGACTAGCTGCCCGGTGGACGGGTCGTACTCCCTGACGGTGGCCTTGGCGCCGGGTGAGCCGAACGGCCACTCGCTTGAGACCAGGAGGTTGCCGCCGGGAGCGATCGCCAGATCGAGGGGACTCAGCTCGGGGTCGGTCACCAGCCGCGGCGTGAGTAGCCTGCGGCGGTGGTCGAAGACGGTGATCGTGTTGTCACCTTCGCCGGAGGGGCCGATGCCCGAGGACAGGTACAGCTGGCCGTCGGCACCGAAGCCGAAGCCCCGCGGGAACGGAACGGCACCGTCGGGCAGCAAAGGCTCGCCTTCCGCGTCGAGGCCAGGTGGCAGGGCCAGGATCGTGCCGCGCCGTCGCAGCGTGACGCAGTAGCGGCCGTCCGGCGCGAACGTGCCGCCGCCCGGGTCGAGGCCCTCGGTGCGGCCCGAGTCCAAGACGACCGTCCCGTCGTGGTCGAGCGCGAGCACCCGGTCGTCGCCGCTGGTGACATACACCAGGTCACTGCCCGGGCTCAGGCTCAGGCCGCGTGGATCAGTGATCCGGCGGTCATCGCTGAACGGCCCGGTCAGCCCTCCCTCGGCGGAAAAGTACAGAAGCGCGCCGTACCCGTCGCCGTTCGGGCCGCTCGCGCTGGTCACCACGATCCGCGTCATGACCTGGCCAGCTCCGTTCCATGCCGGGTGCAGGGTAATGATGGCAGCGGCCGCTGAGCCCCGTCGGACGATGCGGGCTGATGGCGGCGGCCGGGCAGCGCCTGGCGGGCTGGCCAGTGATGGTGGCCGAGCGCCTGGCGCTGCCCGGTGCCGGGCGGTGGTGCGGTTAAAGGGCGACGATGCCTTCGCCACCGACCGCGCCGGGGACCGTGACTGAGCCGGTCTCAGTCAGGGAACCGTCGGGGTTGATGTAGTAGGCGTCGATGTTGCCGGGTCCGCCAGCCTGCACGTACAGGTACTGGCCGTCGGAGGACGCGGCCGCGTCCACGGTGCCGGCATCGGTCGGCGTGTTGCCGAGCAGCGTGACTGCACCGTCCGGCTGGGTGCTCAATGCGGACTCGGTGGCGCTGCCGGCGTTCGAGGCGTACAGCGTGCCGTCCGGCGCTGCCGTGATCCAGCAGGTCGCGACCTGCCCGGTAGCGGCACTGCCCAGCTGGGTCAGCGCGCCGTCAGGGGCGATGCTGAACGTAGCGATGGTATCGGTGTGCGTCTCGGCGAGCGCGAGATGCCCGTACTGGTCGAAGGTGAACCCGAACGGCACCGCGCCGGGCAGCGACGTGATCGTCGGCTCGGCAGATAGGCCGAACGGCCCGGCCTGGAAGACCTCAACGGTGTTGGCCGCGCCCTTGGTCGTGACTACTATGTGCGACCCGTCCGGCGTGAAGCCGATCTCGCCGGGCGTGCCCGTGAATACCGTTGAGGCGGTCGTGCCTAGGCCGAGATCGCGGTGCCAGAACGGTACAGGAATCAGGTAACCGCCGAACTGGGTGAAGCCGGACACCGAGGCGCCGCCCAGGGCGTTGAGCACGAAAACCTGGTTGCCGTACACGGCGATGCTGACCGGGAACTGCCCGCCCGAACTGATTACCTGGCTGCGGATCAGCGTGTCACCGATGACCCGGAACACCGTAATCGTGTTGCTCCCGGCGTTGACCGCGTACAGCAGACCGGCCTGCCGGTCGTAGGACAGCGAGCCCTCGGACGACAGGTGGTCGACGACGGAGCCGGTCAGCTGTCCCCCGTCTCCCCCGGTCGGGAAGCTGCCAACCTGCTGCAGCCCGCCGCTGGCGGTCGGTTCATAGGCGACGATGGTGTTGCCCGCAGTGTTGTCGGTCTGCACGAACACCGGGTGCAGCGCCGGCCCGGGCCAGGCGTTGGTCGTAGCAGCGCTGGCTGGCAGCGCGAGCAGAGCGACCGCCGCCGCGGCGGCGGTCGCCGAGGCCAGTTTCGAGATGGGTTTCATGACTCTCCTTCGACATGAGGCTGAGCTGAACACAGGCGCAGGCCGCGCATTCCTGTCAGCTGCGTCCCGCCATGACGGAGCCGTCGACGGCCCATATGGCGAGGGTGACCCGGCTCGTAGCCGGCGACAGCAGGAAACGTGATGGCGTTGGCCGGGTCGCGAATGGTGCCGGTCCGGCTGAGTCTCTGCAGCCACGGTCACTATCCCGGCTGCGGCCGGGCACCGACATCGTCAAGGTGGCTAGTTCCCCTGGGATAGGTCCGCCGCCTGCTCGATGACCAGGCGTGCGAGCTCAACGCGTGAGGTGATGCTCAGCTTGCGAAAGATCTGGCGGAGGTGATAAGCGACGGTGTGCCTGCTGATGTACATGCGGGCTGCGACCTGGTTGTTGTTCAGCCCCTCGGCGACAAGGCAGGCGACGGCGTGCTCGGTACCCGTCAAGCTGTGCCAGCCCGCGGTGGGCCTGGCGACAGGAGTACTCCAGTGGCGACGCCGGACGCCAAGCTGACGGAGCCGCCAGCGAGCGCGGGCCTCGTCGCGACCGGCTCCCACCTGCCGATACCCGCCGAGTGCCGCTTTCAGGTGATGGATTGCCTCGTCTTTGTCGTCTCGCCGTGACTGGAGGGCGCCGAGGTCCTCGGCCGCCGAAGCCCGGGCCCACGGGTCTGCGTGCTGCGCCGCGGCGCGGGCCAGGCGAGCCGGATCATCGTGAACCAGGCCCAGGGCATGTGCGGCGGCCGAGGACAGGGCCGGGAACTCTGGGTAGCTGCCTGCCATTGTCCCGGCGGTACGGGCCGCAGCGGCGGCCAGCTTCCTGTTCCCCGCGGCCAGCGCGGTGCGAGCGATCCAGGCCGCGAGGGCCGGATCTGCCAGGAGGGGACCTGGCCGGCTAGGAAGATTGGCGCAGAAGTCGCCGAGGCAGCTGAGAGCCGCCTCCGGGCCATCGCGCGCCTCAACGATCTGGGCTTCGGCCAGGGCGCTTTCAGACCGCGCGTAGATGTCCGCGAACTGCGTGCCGCTGCCCGGACGGCAGCTGATGTGCCGTGCTGCCTCCTCGACGTCGCCGCGCCTCAATTCGATGATGGCGAGCACGCTGCGCGCGGTCGCGGCGTAGGAGGAAGCGTCAACGGCTTGCGCGTGACGCAGCGCAGCCTGAGCCTCCGTTGCCGCCGCAGCCAGCCGTCCTGCGGCCAGGTGCACGCGGCTGCGGACCAGCGCTAGCGCCGCGCCCGCTGGGAGATTCTGCAATCCAGAATTGACCGCGGCGCCCAGGATGGTTTCTGCCTCTCTTAGCTCGCGTACGTCTACCAGGGCGGCGGCGAGCGCGAGCAGCGGCTGGACATCTCGCGCATCCGAAGAGATGCCGTTGCTGCGTGCCGCGTCACGCACCAGCTCGAGACTTTCGCGGACCTGCCCGCGATCCCAGCAACGGTCGGCTTCAAGGATCAGGGCGGCCGCGGCGGCGCGGGGGCCCTGTCGGACGCACGAGGCACGCACAGTGTCGGCGGCTGGCTCGTCGCGCATGCCTGTCAGGGCTTGCAGGTTTGCAGCCAGCGCACGGTCGCGGAGTTCGCGCGGCAACTGCGTCCCGGCCAGCACGAGGGCCGCTTCTGCGGCTGCAGCCCTGGCGTGTCCCCTGGTGCACAGGACCCAGGACATAACACATCTCAGCCGGTATTCGGCCGTCTGCGGAAGCGGCTTGCCGAGTATCGCCTTGGCAACCTCGCAAGCCTCGTCAAGCCGGCCCGCTGCGGCCAGAGCCTCGGCGGCGGTTACCGAACGCGAGAGCGCGGCTGTATCACCGGGCGGCGTCAGCTCCACCGCACGCATAGCCAGATCTGCGGCTACCTGTGGATCTGCTGCGAGCGTCCGGGCCGCCGCCGTGTCGAGCCCCGGAAGCGATTCCGGATCACCGGGATGCGCGGCCTGCAGCAGGTGAGTTGCGGCCACGGCCGGTGATTTCCCGCGGCTAAGCAGGATCTCGGCGTACTGGCGATGCAGGGCGGTGCGTGCGGGCGCCGGGATTAGGTCGCAGACGGCGCGGCGTAGCAACTGATGCCGGAATGCGAATGCATGCTCCGCAGCGGTTACTAGCGCAGCGTCGATGGCCTCCTCAACGGCAGGGAGCAGCGCTGCGGGGGGCTCGCCGAGCATCTCCGCGGCGTCCTCGAGCCGGAACGCCGGGCCGAGGACTGCGGCCGTTACGAGAAGATGGCGAGTCTGCCTGCTGACTTGGTCGAGCCGCTGCTGCGTGAGGCGGTGAATCCGGCGCGGCAGACAGTCGGAAATCAAGACGGCGAGGCCGCCGCTGACCTGCACTGCATGGTCCTCCCGCAGGCCGCTGACCAGGTCAGTCAGCAGCGACGGATTCCCTGCCGCGCCCTGGATCAGGGCAGCCAGCCCCGGATCAGGCGGCGCGCCGAAGGCTCCGGTGACCATTGTCATCGCTGTGTCCTCGGCCAGCGGGCCGAGTGTGATAAGCACGGCACCGTCGCGTTCGAGCAGCCCGAACAGGCGGTCGGCACCGCACCGAACTGTGCTTGAGCGCGCAAGCAGCCACGCGAGCGGCTGCCTGGCTAGGTCTAGGTGCAATGACCGTAGCGCGGCTAGAGTGGTCGGGCTTTCGCAGTGCACGTCGTCAAGGCAAACCAGAACCGGACCCGAGGCGGCCCGCAGTTCCAGGCGAGACTTTACTTCGGCCAGCCACCACTGAGTCGAGTCGGGGAGGTCAGGGCTCCGGTGATCAGCCAGTAGCTCGGACAGAGGCTCACGCAGCGCGGTGCGCAGCGTGAGGAACGGGATTGGCTGGGGCAGCTGGTCGGCGCCGCCGACCGCCAGCGAGAAGCCGCGCCTTGCCGCAACGTCGGCGGCGTCACGCAGCAGCAGAGACTTGCCGATGCCCGGCTCGCCTTCGACCAGCACCACTCCTGCCGATCCGTGCTCCGCGTGCCGCAGCAGGTCAGCGATCACCGCAAGCTCAGCGTCACGGCCGCGCGGCAAGATCCTCTCAGCAGACAACCGGGCGGCCTTGCTAACGCTGGGCCGCTGCTGGATCGGAGCCCGAGTGAGGACTGTCGTCATATCAGCGACCGACCCGGGCATCGAGCCGGTCCGCGGTGCCGGCGGGCGCGCTTACTGCCACCGTCCCAGCCTGTAGCCTCGCTAAGCGACGGCGCTTCGTTCAAAACGTATGATTTCACCGCCGACTTCGGCGGATCTTGCAGCTCAGCTTCAGCCGGCGCAGTTCGATCAGCTTGAGCACACGACTTGGACAGCGGCATGGTCCGGCAGCAGGCCGGGCAGGACGATGGCTTGGCCATCGACCCGCGCGCGTACCGTAGGAATACGGAGCGCACCGTCTCGCCGGAGACTTACCTGCACTGAGGTAGCGGTGGCAGGAAAGGGAATTACCACGATCAACGAACCTGCCGCCGACGTTGGGGACTCCATAAAAGTGCCGCTGATGCCGCCCGGTCATGCGGCCCGGGCGGCAGTAGTGTCCCGTCCGGAG
This sequence comes from Streptosporangiaceae bacterium, assembly GCA_035621915.1. GTDB lineage: Bacteria > Actinomycetota > Actinomycetes > Streptosporangiales > Streptosporangiaceae > JAJYUU01. Next base: position 4,807 of record DASPWG010000265.1, on the reverse strand, counting down.
TTGTATCGCCGGCTGGATGAGGCGGCACGGGTCATGGTCGTATCGGCGCCGCCGGGCAGCGGGAAAACGGTACTGCTGCGGTCGTGGATCAGTCATGCGGGCCTGGCCGACCAGGCCGCCTGGGTGCCGCTGGGCCCGGATGAGCGTGATCCACAGCGGTTCTGGCTGTCGGTGCTCAGCTCGCTGCGCCAGACGGCGGCCGGGGCGGCGCTGGTGCGCTCGCTGACCGCGGCGCCGGACCTAGACGGGTGGGCACTGGTCGAGCGAGTGCTAACCGACCTGGCGCCGCTCGGGCAGCCACTCTGGCTGGTGATCGATGATCTGCATGAGCTGCGCTCAGACGAGGCACGGCAGCAATTGGAGCTGCTCGTGCTACGGGCGCCGAAGGTGCTGCGGTTCGTGCTGGCTACCCGCCATGACGTGCGGCTGGGGCTGCACCGGCTGCGGCTGGAGGGAGAGCTGACCGAAATCCGGTCAACCGACCTGCGGTTCACCGTGAGCGAGGCGCGGCAACTGCTGTCAGGCGCGAGCGTGCGGCTCCCCGACCGCCTGGTGACGCTGCTCGTGGACCGGACCGAGGGGTGGGCGGCCGGGCTGCGGCTGGCGGCACTGTCACTGGCCGGTCATCCTGATCCGCGCCGGTTCGCGGCAGAGTTTTCCGGCAGTGAGCGGACGGTAGCGGAGTACCTCCTGGCCGAGGTGCTGGACCGACAGCCCGAGCAGGTCCGGCGGCTGCTACTGCGCACCAGCATCCTGGAGCAGGTCAACGGCGACCTGGCTGACCTGGTCAGCCAAGGCAGCGGCGCGGAGAAGGTGCTGCAGGATCTGGAGGAGGCGAATGCGTTCGTGATGTCACTGGACGCGTCGCGCACCTGGTTCCGATACCACCACCTGTTCGCCGGCCTGCTCCAGCTCGAGCTGCGCCGTACCGAGCCGGGTGCAGTCACGGGCCTGCACGAGCTGGCCGCCGGCTGGCTGGCCGAGCACGGCTTCCCGGTGGAGGCGACCCGGCATGCTCAGGCAGCTCAGGACTGGCAGCTCGCCTCCGCCCTGCTTGCCAACCACTGGTCCGGCCTGCACCTGGGCGGCCAGGACGCGACTGTGCACGCATTGCTGGCGGGGTTTCCTTCCGGCCTGCGCCGTGCAGATGCCGAACTGGCGGCCGTCGTGGCGGTCGATGAGCTGGCGCACGGGTCAATAGAGACAGCGCAGCAGTATCTGGCGGTGGCCGAGGGTCAGGCGGCAACGGTGCCCTCGGGCCGGCGTCGAAACGCCCAGGTGCTGGTCGGAATGGCCCGTCTGCTCCTGGCCGGGCGGAGCGGCGACCAGCGGGCGCGGGCCGAGGAGGCCCGGCGCCTGCTCGCGGTGGCCGATGCGCCGCACGAAGGCCAGCCTGGCCTCAGCGGCGAGCTTCAGGCGCTGGCGCTGCTCGAGATCGGCGACGCCGAGACCTGGACAGGCCGGATCGATCAGGCGGAGCCGCACCTGGAGCAGGCGATAGCGCTGGCACGCCGCATTGAGCGGCCGTACCTGGAGTTCATGGGGCTGACATACCAGGCCGAGATCGACCTCAACCGGACTATTCCGCGCGCGGAGGAACGGAGCAGGCAGGCCATCGAACTGGCCGAGCGGCACGGCTGGACCGATGACCTGTTCGCCGGCTTCGCCACGATGACCCTCGGATCCGCGCTCAGCTGGCAGGGCCGACTGGACGAGGCAGAGGACTGGGTCCAGCGCGCCGAGCGCATCTTCCGGGCAGAGGCAAATCCTGCCTCGGCCATGGGGGGCTATTTCGTTAGGGGGCAGCTTGAGCTCGCGCGTGGCCGCTTCGCCGACGCGCTCACCGCGTTGCGAACCGCGGAACGGCTGGCCGGGCCGCACCCGCTGGCCCGGCCGCTGCAGGCCTGGCTCGTGTATGTTCTGGTAGGTCTCGGTGAGATCGATCAGGTGGAGGCCGGCCTAGCCGCCCTGCCCGAGCGTGTTCGCGATCGGGGAGAGATGCGCATCGCCGAGGCGGTACTGCGGATCGCCCAGGAAGATCCGCGGGCAGCGACGAAAGCGCTCGCGCCGGTGCTGGCTGGTTCGGCTCGGGTGGGCTGGCGGTCCTGGCTGGCTGAGGGGTTCCTGCTTGACGCCATTGCGGCTGACCTGCTGGGCGACCCCGGCGCTGCCGGCCGCGCCCTTGAGCGTGCGCTTGACATCGCCGAACCCGACGGCGCGCTGATGTGGTTCCTCCTGCACCCGGCCCCGGAGCTGATCGAGCGCCAGACCGGACGGCAGACTGGGCACGCCGCCTTGATAGCCCAGATCCTCGGCCTGCTGACCGACAACAAGCTCGCGCCCCGCAAGCCGCGGCCGTTGCTGGAGCCGCTCAGCCGGAGCGAGCTTCGCGTGCTGCGCTATCTCCCCACCCACTTGTCGGCACAGGAGATCGCCGGCGAGTTGTCCGTGTCGACGAGCACCGTCAAGACCCACATGCGCAACCTCTACGTCAAGCTCGGAGCACACCGCCGGGCCGAGGCCGTCGCGCAGGCCCGTGCCCTCGGTCTTCTCGCCCCCTCTGCTAGCCCCGGCTGAGGGGGATCAGGAATCGTCCTGATCGTACGTTGCCGCTTCCCCTGACCGCCTGCACGCTCGTAGCTACAGTTCGCCGTAGCGGAGGAGTCTAGCGTGTGGGCCGTAATCACCGGACGACCGTCGCCCATTGGCGAGTCTCATGCCTAGTAGTGAGGCTTCTGAAACACGCAGCGCGCCACAGCCCTGGCGGTACGAGATCAGGGTGCGCGGCCACCTCGGCGAGATGATGCGCCTGGCGTTTCCCGCCCTGCGGGCTGAGACGTGCGGAATAGATACTGTGCTGACGGGAGCGTTGCCGGACAGCACCGCGCTGTACGGCGTGCTAAACGCGATCGAGGCGTTGGGGCTTGAGCTCCTGGAAGTCCGCCGCCTGCCACCGCGCTGACTCCAGCGAGTTTCCTCGGGCGGTTCCGGTCGGCCTTGCCATGACCGGGGCCGCCCGCTCATACGATCCGTATGAGGGAGTAGCTGTCATTGTCATCCCAGATGACTTATGCGGATTCCCCGGAACGCCGCGTAAGTGACCACCCAGAAGATGGCAGTGGCGACGGCTATCCCGAACAGGTCAAGCCAGTCAAGGCCGCGCACTACGGCCCAGATGAACAGGCCGGTAAAGACCATCGCGAAGAACACACGGAGGTACAGGCCAGCGCGGAACCACGGGTTACGCATCGTTGAGGGGGGTATGACTTCGACCTCGACGCCCGACCCAGCCAGGGCAATGCTTATCTCGTTCGCCAACTGATCGGAGCCCGACGCGGGCTCGGGGTGAGCCACGAGTGGTTGTACGGGTTCGGGTTGCGCGGGTTCGGGTGTGTTGCTCATTGTTTCCCCCACAGACGGACACGTCGGGTGTCGGCCCTCATTCTTATTAGATACCAGCGGCTCACCAGGCGCCATGCCTCAGAGCGTCAAGTAAGACCCTGCATCACAGCGAACGCTCTCAGTCGCCAGCTCAGCATTCTCACGGCGCAGCCGGGCCAGCTCCGCCCGCTCATCCTCGCCCAGCATCCCGTTCGCGTCGCCCCGGCGGCGCCGGTTCACGTTTACCCAGCTCCCCAGGGTGCCCTCCTTGATCGCCCGGTCACGATCTACCTGCGCGACCGGCCGACCAGTCTCCGGACCAGCCGGACTGCACCCTCCTTGAAGCCCGCATCGAACTTCCGGCGTGTCTTTGCCATTGCCCTGTCCTCCCTTTAGGCGATGTGTCCGCGTTACGAGGGGAAAGCCCACATCGCGGCAGGACAGTGGGCAGTCCGGGGACGGATGAGTCCGGCTGCGCCCCAGGCTCTACCGCTTATCCGGACGGCATTTACGAGCGATTGGATTTCTAATGCAGGTGCGAGTGGCGGTCTTAGGAGGGGGCCGATGAGGTCCCACTTGTTGCCGGCGATGTCAGCGAACACCGCGACCTGGCCGTAGGGTTCGGTGCGCGGTGCGGTGAGGAACTGCACGCCCGCAGCTGCCATCCGCGCGTATGCGGCATCGAAGTCTTCGACGTGGAGAAAGAAAGCCACCCGGCCGGCGGCCTGTTTCCCGACGATGACGGCCTGGTCATCTCCGTCAGCCCGGGCGAGCAGCACGCCCGTCGCGGCGCCCGGCGGGCGGACGACTACCCACCGCTTGAGCCGTCCGTCATTGGTCAGGGCTGGGGAGTCCTCCACGAGTTCGAAGCCCAGCCCGTCCACGAAGAAGCGGATAGCCGCGTCGTACTCGCTGACCACGATGGCAACCAGGCCCATATGCACGGCGCCAGCATAGGAGACCGGTCTGGCCTGAGCTACGACGACGCAACCTAGCCAGCGCCGCCTTGAACGCCGGAGCCCCGAAGAGTGGCTGCGTGCAAGACTTGGAGTGGCGAAGGAGGCCACGTGGAGTCGGTGCCGGAAACGATGTACGCGCGCACGCCCGATGGCGCGCACATCGCTTATCAGGTGCTGGGCGAGGGACCCATCGACCTCCTGGAGCCTTCTGGCGGCTCTTATGTCTCGATCGATGTCCGGGACGAGGAGCCCCGGTGGTACCAGTTCGAGCGCCGCCTGGCCTCGTTTAGCCGGCTGATACGTTTCGATCCCCGCGGGATCGGCCTGTCGGATCCTATTTCGCCGTCTTCCCCGCCGAGCATCGAGGACTGGGTCAGCGACGCGGTAGCCGTGCTGGATGCGGCAGGCTGCGACCGCGCCGCGATCCTGGGCCAGGGCCGCGGCGGGATGATCTCGATCGTGTTGAG
>DASPWG010000264.1:0-3327 GCA_035621915.1 Streptosporangiaceae bacterium | reverse complement strand
ACATCTTCACCCAGAGCTGGATCATCACCGGCGGCCTGGGGAACCAGAACGAGTTCAACCTGTCGCAGTACATCTACCAGAAGGCATTCACGTTCCCGCCCAGCTACAGCCTTGGCGGGGCACTCGCGCTGATCTTCGCGGTAATCCTGCTGGTGATCACCTTCGGCTACGTGCGCGCCTCGGTCCGGCAGGGGGCCCTGACATGACCGGCACCGAAGTGACCGCCGCGCAGCACTCGGCACCGGCTGCGGCAACCGCGCGTTTCCGGGAGAAAAGCGCCAGCCGGGCTCGGTCAGCAAAGCGGGCCAAGGCGATCGGGCTCAACGGAATCGGGCTGCTGATCGCGCTAATCACGCTGTTCCCGATCTTCTGGATGCTCAGCACGGCCTTCAAGCCGGCCGGCGAGATCTACTCGCTGACCCCGAGCCTGGTGCCCACCCATCCGACCTTCGCCAACTTCAGCCAGGTAGTCAGCGGGCAGGTCACGGGCGGCATCGGGCCGGTCTGGCTGTTCTTCCGCAACAGCCTGGCGGTCACGCTGTCGACCGTGGTGATCGCATCACTGCTGGCGCTGCTCGCCTCGGTCGCGGTCGCCAGGTTCCGGTTCCGGCTGCGCACCACGTTCCTCGTCATGCTGCTGATCGTGCAGATGATCCCCGGCCAGGCGCTGATCATCGCGCTGTTCCTCGACTTCAAGGCGCTGAACCTGCTGGACAGCCTGACCGGGCTGATCGTCGTGTACTCCGCGCAGGCACTGCCGGTCACGATCTGGATGCTGCGCAACTTCGTGGCGACGATCCCGAAGGAACTTGAGGAGGCCGCGGCCATCGACGGCGCCTCCTCGCCGCGGATCTTCTGGCGCATCCTGTTCCCGCTGGTCGCGCCGGGGCTCGTCGCCACCAGCATCTTCGCCTTCATCACGGCCTACAACGAGTTCATCGTCGCGCTCACCTTCCTGGGCCAGACCCACTCGGCCTACACGCTGCCGATCTACGTGACCTACTTCTTCGGCCGCGGGGGCGCGGAGTGGGGGCCGATCATGGCCGCGTCGACCATGTACACGATCCCGGTGATGATCTTCTTCCTGATCGTGCGCCGTCGGCTCGTGGGCGGGCTGGTCGCGGGAGCGGTGAAGGGATGACACAGGAACTCGCTGCCGACCCAGGCCTGGGCCGGCTGGCCGACGCAGTCCTCATCCCGCCGTTTCCCGGTCCCGACGCCCCGCCATGGATCCGCGCAGCGCTATCTGATGGCCTGGCAGGCGTCACCCTGTTCGGCCCGAACGTGATCGACCGCGACCAGCTGGCCCGCCTGACCGGCGAGCTGCGCGCCGCGGCTGCCGAGCCGATCATCGCCATAGATGAGGAGGGCGGCGACGTCACCCGGATCTCGCACCAGACCGGCAGCGATTATCCGGGAAACGCGGCGCTTGGTGCCGTCGACGACGTCGCGCTGACCGAGGCGGTCTACGCCGCCCTGGGCGCCGACCTGCTGAATCTCGGCATCAACCTCAACCTGGCCCCGGCCATCGACGTGAACACAGCGGCCGACAACCCGGTGATCGGGACGCGCTCGTTTGGCGCCGACACCGCGCTGGTATCGCGGCACGCCGCCGCCGCCGTGCAGGGCCTGCAGTCGGCAGGGGTGGCGGCCTGCGCCAAGCACTTCCCCGGCCACGGCAGCACGCTGCTGGACTCCCACGACGTGATCGTCACCGTCGAGGGCTCGCTGCAGGACCTGCGCACCCGCGACCTGCCCCCCTTCGAGGCGGCTATCAAGGCGGGAGTGCGCGCGATCATGCCCAGTCACCTGCGCGTCCCCGAGCTGACCGGAGACCTGCCCGCGTCGCTGTCCTACGCCGCCCTGACCGGCCTGCTGCGCGGCGAGCTTGGCTTCACCGGGGTCATCGTGTCGGACGGGCTGGAGATGCGGGCGGTGAGCGAGCCCTTCGGCATCCCCGAGGCCGCGGTGCTGGCCGTCGCCGCCGGCACCGACCTGCTGTGCCTCGGCCGCGATATCGACCAGCTGACGTTCCTGGCGGTGCGCGGCGCGCTGGTCGACGCGGTGCGGTCAGGCAAGCTCTCCGGCGAGCGACTGGAGGAGGCCGCGGCCAGGGTGGCCGAGCTGCGCGCCTGGACCGCCCGTGCGGTCGAGGCCGCTCAAGCTCAGGCAACGACGGCGCGCGCGGCCAGCGCGGACGGCCAGGGAGCCGCTGGCCGGTCACGCAGCCGTCAGGCAGGCGTAGGCGCAGGTCGGCCAGGTCAGGCCGACGTGCCGGGCCAGGCCGGGCCCGCCGATGTGGGCCTGGCGGCCGCCAGGCGGGCGCTGCTCGCGACCGGCGAGCTTGCCCCGCTGTCCAGGCCGCTGGTGGTCCAGCTGGTCCCGCCCTCCAACATGGCCGCGGGGCTGGTCCCGTGGGGGATCGGACCGTGGCTCCCGGCCGGGAGCATCCACCAGGTCAGCACTGCAACGGCTGCCGAGCAGCTCGGCACGGTCGCCGCCGAACTGCTAGCCGAGGCCGCCGGACGATCGCTGATCATCGTGGTCAGGGACGCCCACCGCTATCCCGCGGCCACAGGGCTCGTGAGCCTGCTGCTGGACGCCAGGCCAGACGCCGTCGTCGTGGAGATGGGACTGCCAGTATGGCGGCCAAGTGCCGCGAGCTACCTTGCCAGCTACGGCGCTGGCCGCAGCAACGCGCTGGCGGTCGCCGAGCGCCTCGGGCTCGCGCCGGGATAGCCCGCCCCCAGCGTTTACGGCGCGGAACAGCCCCAAAAGCTACATTCCCGGCAGCTTCGGCAGCCATTGCCGGTGCGCCAGCGCGGCAGCGGCTCTCGTTACCTGCATAATGCTGCATATGCGTCTGTCCGCGCGTTCCGACTATGCCTTGCGCGCCGTCATCGAGCTGGCCGCCTCGGACGGCGGTCACGTCACGGCCGACCAGCTCGCCCGGACGCAGGCCATTCCCGGCAAATTCCTCGAGGCGATCCTGACCCAGCTGCGCAGGGCCGGCCTGGTTCGCAGCCAGCGCGGGCCGGACGGCGGATTCTGGCTCGCCAGACCCGCCGCCGAGATCTCGCTCGCGGACATCATCCGGGCCATCGACGGCCCCCTGCTCGGCGTGCGTGGCGAGCGGCCAGAGAACGTGGGCTACGTCGGTGCCGCCGAGCCGCTGCAGACGGTGTGGATCGCGCTGCGGGCCAACGAGCGCGCCATCCTCGAGGAGGTCACGCTGGAGCACATCGTGTCCGGCCACCTCCCGGCTAGCGTTCGGAAGCTGGCCGAAGATCCCGACGCCTGGGCCTCCCACTCCACGAAGTAGAACCG
>DASPWG010000263.1:0-8611 GCA_035621915.1 Streptosporangiaceae bacterium | reverse complement strand
GGTGCCAGCAAGAGGTCGGGGAGGCCGCGGATAAGAGCACGCGCCCAGTCGTGGTCGGCAAGAGGCCCCTCGAACGAGTCGAGAATCTGCGATGCACCGGTGCTGAGTTCCGCGACCCACGCATTCCGGTACGCCATCCGGGTCGACTGGTCCAGCGCGCGGCGGAGGCGGATCATAGCGGCTTGCGCATCGAGATCCGCAGCTCGGACATCGGCTCGGATGGCCCTGAGGGTCGGGGCCGCCGGACCCGCGGCGGCCGCACGACGCGGCGGCGGTCCCCCAGCCGGCCGCCTGCGCATCTGCGCCTGCCGCTGGCGCGCGATCGTGACCTGCCGCTGGCGGGCACGCCTGCGAGCGTCGGACCTCGCATCCTCACCGTAGGCTTCGTAGCCGGCCTCGCCGGCCCCTTCGCCTTCGTAGCCGGCCTCGCCGGCAGCTTCGCCCTCGTAGCCAGCCTCGCCGGCGCCTTCGTAGCCCTCGGTCGAGCTTTCGTAGCCCTCTGATTCCAGGACCTCGCCAAATGCCTCGCTCATGCCCTTGCTCCCTCCACAGTCTGGTAGTCGTCGCTGTCCTGCGGTCTCTCACTGCCGTGCTCGGCGAGGTTGTCAGCGCAGGCATCCGACAGCTTCGCGATGGCGGGAGCAACGTATTCGTCGAACAGCTCCGGCACTGGTTCGGTCCAGCCCGCCGAGCCCTGGCCCCAGCACAGGTGGCAGTCGGCCCGTAGTCCCCAGCACTCGCATGCGCCGAGCGCCGCCGCGAGCACGAGGTTGGTGTTCAGGGTTGAATTCTCCGCAGTCGGCTGATCAGGCGTTATGACGATCCCGCTCGCGGTGACATCCTCCGGTTCGGCTTCTGTGTAGAAGGCGCTCGCGTCGGGGTTGAAGGTGCTCGAGCCGTGTCCAGCCACCTCCCCCCACCGCGCCATGACCTGCAGGAGGAGGCGTTGCGCGAAACCGCTCGGATCAGGAAGGATGCGTTCGAGCAAGGCCTGGACTTCCTCGAATTCGGTAGCGGCCATCAGTCCAGCTCCTCCCATCCGGCGGCCTCGGCGAACTCAAGGTTTTCGGCGCCGAGCAGATCGACATATAGCGACCGGATCGAGCCCGCCGACGCATCCCCGACGACGCTCTCAGCGGCGTCAGGTTGCTGCTCGAGGTACATGAGCTCATCAGCGTCGGCTGCCGCCTGTCCGATAACACGGCTGAATTGCGTCAGGAGCTGCGCGACTGGAACACCGCTGACCTCCGGACGGCCGTGCCTCCCGAGGGCCGCCGCTAGCAGACCGCGCAGGACCTCGGGCTGCTGGGAAAGCACCAGACCCTGTGCAGCCGCGGCCGACCCTCCGGCCACAGAAGACGCGCGACCAGCCGGACCCGGCGGGGCGGCCGGAGCTGACGGGGCCGGAATCTGAGGCGGTGCAGTCCTGGCCGGAACAGGTAGTGGCGCAGCCGGGGCTGGCGGCCCGGCCGGGATCTGGGCTGGCGGCGGCCCGGCCGGGACTGGGAGTGCCGGCGTCGCGGCTGGAGCTGTCGGCAGGGCTCGTGCCGCGAGGTTACCGAGCTGGGTGCCCACTGCCGTGCCCAGCGGGCCGCCGATGAAAGTGCCCAATGCGCCGCCCGCAATCGGCGCTGCGGTTCGTACGATCTGGGCAAACGCCGGATCTGAAGCCAGCTTGCCTGCGCTGTTCCCGATCTGCTTGAGCGCGGAACCGAAGTTGAATCCCTCAGCGGCGCTCATCGAGTCCAGCACGTTCTCGAGAGCCTCGGCTATCTCCTCATCGGTCGCTTCTGCGTACTCCTCACGCAATGCGGACCGAAACACATCTGCCAGGTCCTCGGGACCCATCACGTCCGCGTAGGCCAACTCGCCCGCCAGGGTGCCAACCATCGGATAGCTGCGGCCATCATCAAGGCGTCTCACGATGTTGCCTCCTCGAGCGCACACTAGGGAGCCGCCCGTCACCGCAGCGTCACGCGCATTCCGGACAGTGGACGCGGCACTAGGCCGCGGGGAATCGATACAACGCGGGCTCACGCACTGGGGAGCGGAGCTGGTCACGCCGCGGGCGAACTTCGCCGCGTGAGCTACCCGGAGGCCGCCATGCTCATCGACGTGCGCGCAGGCAGCGACGCAAGCATCAGCCGCCGCAGGCTAGCGGAGGGCTCGATCCCCAGCTCGTCACGGACGATGCGCCGGCACAGGTCGTACTGTTGCCTGGCCTCGACGAAGTTCCCCTCCGCGATGTGTGCCTTTATCAGAGCCCGGTGGGCGCTTTCGCGCAGCGGCTCGCCGCTTACGGCGGCGAGGCCGGCGTCGACAGCCTCGCCGTAGCGTTCCGCGGCGGTGAGCCGTTCGCACAACGCTTCCAGAGCATGCAGGCGCAGCTGGTGGAACCGCTCGCATTCCACTAGAGCCCAGTCGTCATAACACGTCGGGAGCAAGTCCGCTGACAGCACTGACCGGGCTTCTCCGCTGAGATCACTGTCCGGGCAGTCTCTCGAGCGGTCCAGGAGCCGCTGCGCGAGCGCGACTGCCATCGTGATGTCCACGCTCACATCCGGGCCAAGCTTGATATACCGCAAAGATAATTCGATGATCGCTCGGCTGGCGGCGGGCAATCGCCAGATGCTCGCCCGCAGGTTGGCGTTAGCCCGGTCGGTCGGCACCTCAGGCCACAGCACGCCGGCGACGTGACCGCGCTGCAGCAACCGGTTGTGCAAGGCCAGAAAAGTTATCAAGCGCTGCGGGCCGGTCGTGACGGGAATAACGCGCTCGCCCCGTCGCAACTCGAAACGGTCCAGAAGGCGGAGGTGGAATCCAGGAGTGACCTGAGTCATGGGCACACCTTCACCCCCTCGACAACCTGGGTCCTACATCCAGGTCCGACTTCTACGGAACCGCTTCCCGCCACCCGGACGCGTCCCCGTAACTGCCGAAATGACATCGAGAACACCGGAACGGCCAGCTTCAAGGCAAGCGCAAAACAGAGTCTCCGCTCGCGGCGTCACCGGATCGTCACCCACGAGTCAGTCCCCCGGATGGCAGTCACCCGGCGTGGGCTGGGCATCGGAGCAGTCCTCATAGTTCAGTAGCCCTTCGAGCCAGGTGCGGACCAGTGCACATGCGCCGTCGATGGTCGACACTGCGCCTTGCAGAGGCTCCCAAGCCTGATCGTGGGTCACTCGCTTTACCCGCACGCGCAGCCGGCCGCCGGCTTCCACCCAGGCCCTCAAGATCATTACTTGTGCTCGTTCTTGGTCGGCGGAGCCCATGACGGCAGCGTCCCATGCGTTCCGTCACCGACTCGTGATGGGAAGGGATCGCGGACTCGATTGCTACGCTTGCGGCCGGCCTTCTTTGCCGAAGGGTCTAATGAGGTGACCGTACGCCTGAAAGACGTCTGGATAAACCCTGAATATTGCCGGATGAAAACGGCGGCCTTCTGGCGTTGCGCCTGGCGCCGTACTGGCGAGCCCAGACGGCCGTGAACGCTACCCGGCAAGCTCAGCCATCACTTCGGGAAGAGGTGCGGGATTCCCTGGAAGCGCGGACGCTCTGATTGCGCTGATCCTGGTCGGGTCCAACCTTTGCCAGCCGCAGGCGCCGCCGGCACGAGCTGGACGGAGACAATCCGCCGCCCGCGCAGTGAACCGCACGGCGCTCTGGCAGCGACAATCTAGAACGTGAGCCCCGACGCGCCGAATGCCACCGATGCGGCGTTGCTGCGCGCGGTCGCTGCAGGCGACGAATCTGCGCTGGCCGAGCTGTATGACAGGCATGCGGGCTGGCTGCTCGTGCGGTTGCGGCGCCGGTGCGCCTCGGCCGACGTGGTTGATCTTGCCCTGCAGGACACCTTTCTCACGGTCTGGCGCAACGCCGCGGCCTACCGGGGCCGGGGTGAGGTCAGCGCGTTCCTGTGGGGCATCGCGATCCGCAGGCTCATTGACGCGATGCGGACCGAGGGCAGGCTGCAGCGCGTCCGCACCCTGCTCTACCACGGCGCCGCCGCGGAGCAGCTGATGCAGTCGGCCGAGGACGAGGTGCTGCTCGGGATCGAGCACGGCCGACTTGGCGAGGCGCTGACCCGGCTGTCGCCGGAGTTGCGCGCTGCGATGCAGGCGACGGTGCTGGACGGGCTGACCTGCGCGGAGGCTGGCCGGCTGCTTGGCGTTCCGGCCGGAACGGTCAAGTCGCGCTGCCATCGGGCCCGGATTGAACTGCGGGAGGCACTGACATGACAAGCGCCAGCCCGGCCGTGTGCGCGGTGCTGCCGGCCGCCGCCATAGCGTCCTACGCCGACGGCAGCCTCGACCACGCGGCGGAGTGGTCGGTCGAGGCGCACCTGCCCGGCTGCCCGGCCTGCCGGACCGTGCTGGCCGGCCACATCGAGCCGGAGCGGCTTGCTGCGAACCGGGCCGAGCTGCTCGCGAGGACCGCGCTGCCCGAGCCCGGCCTGCTCGGCCGGGCACTGCGCCGCTGCGGCGTGCCCGAGCACATCATCGTCCTGCTCCAGGCGACACCCTCGCTGCGCCGGTCCTGGCTGGCGGGCGTCTTCCTGGTGCTGGCAGTCGCAGTTGGTGCTGCGCAACTGGCTGTTCTCCCCTACCTCGGCGGTCCAGGCCGGGTCCTAGCGCCAGGCGGGATTCACTGGGCCGCGCTCGCGCCGTTCCTGGTCGTCGCGCCGCTGCTGCCGCTGGCAGCGGTCGCGGCAGCCTTCAGCCCGGCGCTGGACCCGGCCTACCGGCTGGCCAGCGCCGCGCCGGTCTCGATGACATGGCTGCTGTGCGTCCGGGCGATCTCGGTGATCGCCGCGACGCTCGTGCCCACCGTGCTCGCGGCGCTCGCGCTGCCCGGCCCGTTGTGGCTGGCCGTCGCGCTGGTGCTGCCGGCTCTCGCGCTCTGCGGGATCGCACTGGGCCTGGCGACGCTGATCCCGCCGCTGGCGGCGATGGGCGTCGCCGCGGCCGGCTGGGGGGCCCTGGTGATAGGGCTGGCGGTGATCGCCGGCAGGCCGTCCGCTGCCTTCGGCCCGGCCGGCCAGCTGACCGCGGTCGCGGTGCTGGCGGGTGGTATCGCGCTGGTCATGGCGCGTCGTAACAAGATCGATTACGGCTGGATGGAGTGACTGAAGTGGCGCGCACAGGCGAGGTCGACGGGACCACCGGCGCCGAGACTACGGCCGACGGCACCACCGCTACCGGGGCGCCGGCGAGTACCGGGCCCCGGGCATCGCAGCCAACGGCTTCCGGGCCTGCTGTCCGGGTCGAGGAGCTGACCAGGCGGTACGGCCGGACGGTGGCGCTGGACAACGTGAGCCTGCGGCTGGACCGCGGCATCGTGGGCCTGCTCGGGCCGAACGGAGCAGGCAAGACCACTCTGCTGTCCATCCTCGCCACGGTCGCTTCACCGGACTCCGGCGCGCTGTCGGTGTTCGGCTACGACCCGGCCGACGCCGCGCAGCGGCTCGAGATCCGGCGCAGGCTCGGCTACCTGCCGCAGGATCTTGGCTACCACCGCCATTTCACGGTGGCAGCGTTCCTGGACTACGTCGCGATCCTGAAGGAGATCACCAGCGCCCGCGTCCGGCACGCCGAGATAGCCCGCGTGCTCGATGCGGTCGACCTGAGGGCCCACGCACGCAGCCGGATCCGCACGCTGTCGGGTGGCATGCGCCGCCGTCTCGGCCTCGCACAGGCCCTGCTCGGCGGCCCGGACCTGCTGATCCTCGATGAGCCCGTGTCCGGCCTGGATCCCGAGCAGCGGCTGCGATTCCGTGAGCTGCTGTCGCAACTGCCCGGCGACCCCATGGTGCTGCTGGCGACGCACCAGGTCGAGGACGTGACAGCCGTCTGCTCGGCGGTCGTCGTGCTGCTGGCGGGCCGCGTCCGGTTCCGCGGCACCCCGGCCGAGCTGGCCGCGCTGGCTGCCGGGCGCGTCTGGCTCGCGCCCGACCGCGACGCCGCCGCCGGGCTGTCCTGGCGCGCCGGCGACGGACGCTGGCGGCACATCGGCGCCACGCCGCCCGCGGGCGCCGAGATCGTCGCGCCGACCGCCGAGGACGGCTACCTGGTGCTCTCGGGTGCGGACGGAGCTGCCGGGTGAGCCGGGAATCGGTTGCCACCCGCGCGCCGCGCACCGCCACTGCCAGCGCGGCCGCACCTCCCGGCAAGCCCTTTTGGAGCGAAACGGGCTGGCGCGTGCTGCTGCTGGCGGCCAGGCGCGAGTCCTGGTGGCTGGCCAGAAGCCCGCTGGTCCTGGCCGGACTGGCCATTTCTGGCTGGCTGATCTGGCTGAACAACCGCATTCTCGACCTGCCGGTAGCGCTGTACGGCCTGCCCCAGCCGGTGTTCTGGTGGGCTGCCGACGTCAGCATCGCGGCCTGCCTGCTCGCCCTAGCCGGCGGCGTGCTGATCGCCAGCCAGCTGGCGGCCAGCCGAGTCCGGCGCGATGCGATGGAGCAGCTGTACGCCAGCTATCCGGCCTCGGCCGCGGTCCGCACGAGCGCGCAACTGCTGGGCGTGACCGGCCCCCTCATCCTCGCAGCAGCGCTGACCGCGGGCGCGGTGGCGTGGCTGGACCACGAGGGCACGCTCGGCGCGCCGCGGCTGTGGGTGCTCGGCACCGGCCTGCTGCTGATCGTGCTGGCCGGCGCGGTCGGCGTCGCACTCGGCAGCTGGGTGCAGCATCCGCTCGCCGGGATACTGACGGTGCTGGTGCTCGGCCTGATCGAGATCGACCTGGTGCTCAGCATCTCCAACCCCATCCACCTGCCCGGCGGCCTCGCCTGGGTGTTCCCGTGGAGCGCGCCTGGCAGCGTGCTCAACTCGCTGCCCGGCCTGAGCGTGCCGTACCCGCCGCCGCTGCACGCGGCCGAGCTCGCCGGGCTGATCGTCCTCGCCTTCGTCGCGGCGCTGTGGCCGGTGCTCGCGCGCCGCCGCGTCGCGGCGGCGCTGGCCGTCGCCGCACTGGCGGTCACCTGCTGGAGCGGGTGGCTCGAGGCGCGGCCCGTTTCCAGCACAGTGCTGACTGCCATGGCGCGCGAGGTGATGCAGCCCGCCGCGTTCGAGCAGTGCCAGCAGTTTGGCCGGGCCCGGTACTGCTATTACCCGGCCTTCGCGCCGCTGGTGCGCCAGTGGGCTGTGCCGGTCGACGGGGTGCTCGCGCGGGTGCCAGGCACTGCGCGGCGTGCTCTGACCGTCCGGCAGGTGTGGGATCTGTACTTCTTCAACCCGCCGCTGGTATCGGCAGGGGGCCTTACGAGCAACGGGCCCGGCCCGCCGACCAGGCTGTCGACGGCTGTCGGCAACTTCCAGCAGGCGCTGTCGGCCGACCCGGGCCTGATCTCGGGTTCCAGCATCCCGCCGGTCTACACCGACGCCAGCTGGGGCACCGGAGGCAGCCTGGGCGCCGCCCAGTTCGCGCTGGCCGTCAGCACCGCGGAGTGGGCCACCGGCCTGCCAACCACCGGCCGCAGCGTGTCATACAACTACGCCATCCCCGGCGGCGGCAGCCAGAGCGGCACCGCCGTGCTGGCCTGCGTGCCCGCCGGCCAGGCGCGCGAGGCCATCGCGCTGTGGCTGGCCGCCGGCGCCACGCCCGCGACCCGGTCGGCGTTCCCGCAGGCGGGCACCGCCGGCTCGACCCAGGTGGGAAAGGAATGGGTCGCTACCGTGGCCGAGCCCGGCTCCGGGCCTCTGGTCGGGCTGACCGTCACCGCGCAGGGCGCGGCGCTGGCGGCGGAGATGCTCCGGCTGCCCGACCGCGCCGTCGAGGCGGTGCTCGGCGCGCGCTGGCAGTACTGGCTAAGCCCGCGGGCGACGACCGCGGAGCTGGCTGCCGCGCTCGGCCTCAGGCTGCCGCCGCAACCAGGCGCCACGCCCGACCTGCCGTACTCCAGGGGCAACGCCACGTACGGCACGTACACGCCGCCCACGCGAGTCTGCCAGTGAGGACGGGCAGGACCCCGGCACACGCGTCCGGCGAGAACCGACGGCCAGGTGCACGCGGCCCCGCGCTCGCCGCCCACGTCGCGGCGACCGCCCAACGCGGCCCGGCGCTCGCCGCCCACGTCGCGGGCATGATGCCGTGGGGGCCGCTGCTGGCCGGGTGCCTCACCGGCATCTGCATGACCGTGGCGCTGCGGATAGCGGCCGGGCCCACCGAAACCCCGGCAGACCTCACCGTTGGCGTCAGGGCAAGTTTCGTGCCAGTCATTGCCGGGCTGGCGTTCCTGCTGCACGACCCGCACCGGCCGCTGACAGGGGCGCTGCCGGCCAGGGCGTGGCTGACGCCAGCGGTGCGCGTCGCGATGGCGATCCCGGCCCTGGCGCTGAGCGGCGCGGTCCAGCTGCAGATCGCCGGGCGGGCGCTGGCGGCTGACCTGCACGCCACAGGCCAGCCGGCCGCGCCGCTGCCCTGGGTCGGCCTCACCGCGGAGCTGGCCGCCTGGTGCGCGCTTGCCCTGGCGCTGGCCGCGGGACTGGAGCGTACGAGGTGGCACGACCTGGCGGGACTCATCGCCGCGGTCGGCGCCCTGGCCGTGATCGGGGCGGTCGCGCTAGTCCCGCTGCACCTGCTGCCCGTCACCATCACGGCTATGACCAGCGCG
>DASPWG010000262.1:0-24472 GCA_035621915.1 Streptosporangiaceae bacterium | reverse complement strand
CGGTGACGTGCGGCGCGGTGAACGCGCTAGCCGCCATCGCGGCTGCGGTGTGTTTGCGCACGCCCCGGATCGGGATGCGCTCCTCGCGCACGCCCGCTGCGGGCACAACCCTCTTTGCCGCGGGAACGCCATCAACCGGTGCGAGACTCGCCGCGGCCTGCTGGACATCGTCCCTGGTGATCGAACCGCCAGGCCCGGTGCCGGCGAGCATCGCTAGGTCTACGCCCATGTCCCTGGCTAGCTTCCGTACAGGCGGCTTGGCCAGCGCGCCAGCGTGGGCAGGCGGAGCCGTCGAGGCAGCGCCATTCTTGCGCTGCCGGCGGGTGGTCGAGCCGAGCTTCACGCCGTAACCAACCAGCACGGCCTGGCGCTCCGCCTTCGGCGCCGGGCTGCCGATCATCCCCGGCTCGGAAGCGACGTCTACCGGCGGCGCAGGGACCAGGTCCTCGTCCTGCGCTATCTCGCGCTGGACCGCCGCCTCGGCCGGGACCGCCTGCGCGGGCGCGGAGCCGCCCTGCCCGCCGCCAACCTCGACCGAGATGATCGGCGTCCCCACGTCCGCGGTCGCGCCCTCGGGAACCAGCAGGCTCGCGACGGTGCCCGCGTACGGGCTCGGCAACTCGACGACGGCCTTGGCCGTCTCGATCTCGACGATGATCTGGTTTACGGCGATCTGGTCGCCGGGCTGGACGTGCCACCTGACGATGTCGGCCTCGGTCAGGCCTTCGCCGACGTCAGGGAGCTTGAACTCCTTGAGATCTGACACTGGGGGCCTCTCAGTAGCTGAAGGTGCGGTCGACCGCGTCCAGGATCCGGTCCAGGTCGGGGAGGTAGTACTCCTCGAGCCGGGACGGCGGATAGGGCGTGGAGTAGGCACCGACCCGGAGTACCGGGGCCTCCAGGCTGTAGAAGCACTCCTGCGTGATCTCCGCGGCGACCTCGGCACCGAGGCCGCCGGTGACCACGCCCTCATGCACGATCACGCACCTGCCGGTCTTGCGGACCGAGGAGAAGATGGTCTGCGCGTCCAGCGGCGCCAGCGAGCGCAGGTCGATGACCTCCAGGGATCTGCCGTCCTCGGAGGCTGCCACCGCGGCCTCGGCGCAGGTCCGCACCATCGGTCCGTAGCACAGCACCGTCACGTCACTGCCGGGGACAAGGACCCTGGCAGAATCCATCGGCAGCGCGGCTGCCAGGCCGGCGTCGACGTCCACCTCCGACTTATCCCAGTAGCGCCGCTTGGGCTCAAAAAAGATCACCGGGTCGTCGCTGCGAGCAGCCTGCTGGATCATCGTGTAGGCATCTGCCGGATCGCCGCAGGCGACAACGCGGAGTCCTGGCGTATGCGCGAACAGCGCTTCCGGGGACTCGCTGTGATGCTCGACCGCGCCGATGCCGCCGCCGAACGGGATCCTGACCACGATCGGCAACTGGACACAGCCGCGCGAGCGGTAGTGCATCTTGGCCAGCTGGGACACGATCTGGTCGAAGGCAGGGAACACGAAGCCGTCGAACTGGATCTCGCAGATCGGCCGGTAGCCGCGCAGCGCGAGCCCGATGGCCGTGCCGATGATCCCGGACTCAGCCAGCGGCGTGTCGATCACCCTGGCCTCGCCGAAGTCCTTCTGCAGGCCGTCGGTGACCCGGAACACGCCGCCCAGCTTGCCGACGTCCTCGCCCATGATGAGCGCTTTCGGGTTGTCCTCGAGTGCCTTGCGCAGGCCCGCGTTGAGTGCCTTGGACAGGGTCAGCGTGGTCATCGCCCTACCTCCTCGCCGACGAACGAGTCGAGGTAGGCCGCGAACTCGTCGCGCTCGGCGGCAAGCTGCGCAGTGTCGCCGACCAGGATGTCGTCGAACATGGACAGCGGCTTGGGGTCGGGCATTTCCAGGCAGGCCGCGCGGACCTTGGCGCCGACCGCCGCGGCTTCGGCGTCGACCTCGTCGAAGAAGCTAATCTCGGCCTGCTGGGAGCGGATCAGGTACTGCTTCACCCGCTCGATCGGGTCCTTCAGCTTCCACGCCTCCAACTCGGCCGACAGCCGGTATCTGGTCGGATCGTCGGTGGTTGTATGCGCGCCCATACGGTAGGTGTATGCCTCGATCATGGTCGGGCCCTGGCCCTCGCGGGCAGCCTGCATGGCCTTGCGCGTAACGGCCAGGCAGGCCAGCACGTCGTTCCCGTCGACGCGCACGCCGGGGAAGCCGAAGCCGTGCGCGCGCTGGTAAAGCGGGGTCCGGCTCTGCCGTTCCAGCGGCTCTGAGATTGCCCACTGGTTGTTCTGGCAGAAGAACACGATCGGGGCATTGTTGACCGAGGCCCAGATGAAGGCCTCGTTAACGTCGCCCTGGCTGGTCGCGCCGTCACCGAAGTAGGCGATCACAGCCTCGCCGTCCTCGCCGACGGCGCCGTCACGCTGGATGCCCATCGCGTAGCCGGTAGCGTGCAGCGTCTGGCTGCCGATGACGATGGTGTAGAGGTGGAAATTGTGCTCGGTCGGATCCCAGCCGCCGTGGCTGACACCACGGAACAGCTCGAGCAGCTTGACCGGGTCGAGGCCCCGGCACCACGCAACCCCGTGCTCCCGGTAGGTGGGGAACGCCATGTCCCGCGGGGTCAGCGCCCGGCCGGAGCCGACCTGCGCGGCCTCCTGGCCGAGCAGTGAGGCCCAGATCCCGAGCTCACCCTGGCGCTGCAGCGCGATTGCCTCGAAGTCGATCTTCCGGACGATGACCAGGTCACGGTAGAGGGACTTGAGCTCTTCCGCGGAGATCTCCAGCGGGTAGTCGGGGTGTTCGACTCGCTCCCCCTCAGGGGTCAGGAGCTGGATGAGCTCCGTCGAGTCCGCCTGCCGTTCTGGTTCCCGGGCCGAGGCTTTTCTGCCTGGTGCCCGGTCAGCAGGGCGGGCGGCGCGTCCGGCATCTTTGACGGCCACGTGCCTCTCCTTGCGTGCTCTTGTCCGGTCTCGGGCGCAGGGCCAGGGCCGGCCGGCCTGTCAGGTCCAAGTTGTGCTGAGACAGTACTAGTCGGGCTCAGGGACCGGTCAAGCGCTGCAGTCATGGTGACGCAAGTCACGAACCTGCCCACTGCAGGCCTAGTTAAAGGCTACTCGGCGGTCAGCCCGGCCAGCCAGGCCGCCGAAACGCCTGGTACGACAGTGCTGCGGGTCTGGTGCTGTGACCGCGACACCAGATCCACATCCACGGCCTCAGACCGCCTCGCGTACGCTGCCGTTGTGCCGAAAGTCGTCATCGACGTGATGCTGAAGCCGGAGATCCACGACCCGCAGGGCGACGCGATCGCCAGCGCATGCCGTCGGCTCGGCTTCGGCCAGGTGGCGGCGGTCAGGCAGGGCAAGCGGTTCGAACTGGAGCTGACGGAGCCCGCATCGAGCGAGCAGATGGCCGAGCTGGCCGCGGAGCTGCTGGCCAATCCGGTGATTGAGGACTACTTCATCGAGCCGACCTGAACCCGAGCCTGCGCGAGCAGAGCTGAGTGCCCGCCGTCCGGCAAGTAGTCGGCCGGTAGCGCACTGTTCGTCCAGAGATCGCCTAAGTTCATGATTACCGCTGCTCAGCCGGGGAAGCCTTCAGAATATGAACTGGCTGTAACCGCAACGGGGCTGAGGAGCGGATGCGATCTCGGGTGTTCCATACCGGGGAACCGGCCGCGGACATTGAGTTCTGCCTGGTGTTCCCCGGCGAGGCGCTAAGCGTCCCGGTGATGCGCCGGGTGCTCGGCGACACCCTCAGTCGGCTCGGAATGGACGAGTCCTGCGTCGGTGACATCCTCCTCGCGGTCACCGAGGCCTGCTCGAACGTCGTCCGGCACGCCGGTCCCGGCCGCCGGTACGAGGTCGTGGCCCATGTGGGCAGCAAGCGGTGTCTCCTGGAGATCGTGGATGGCGGGCGCGGGCTTGACTCGCCGCGATGGTCCAGGCGCCGGCCACGGATCAGGCGGTCGGCCAGTCGCGCGGCCAGGATCAGGCGGTCGGCAGGCCCGGTTGCCAGGCTGCGGCGCCACCCGGCCAGCCCGGCGCCCGCTTCGTCGGCGACGGCCAGGCTGCGCAGCCGGATCACCGTGCCGAGGCGGCTGGCCAGGGAGCGCGCTATCGCGCAACTGCCCGAGTCCGGTCGCGGCATGGCGATCATGCGGGCCTGCGTGGACGACGTGACGATGCGGAGCAGGCCCGGCCAGGGCACGGTGGTCTCGCTGCAGAAGCGCATCGAGTGGCGCAGCGACGCGCCGCTGGCACGCCTTCCGGCATCACAGCTCAGGGACGCTGGCTGAGCTGCGGTTCGGCCCGCCCGGGCCGCCTCACAACTCAGCTGGTCCGGCCGGAAATCTGTGCCGGTAATCTGCGAGTCATGCGCCGCCTACCCGGACCGTCATGACTTCGAGGATCGGAGTCGTCACCTTCCCTGGCTCCCTGGACGATCACGATGCCCGCAGGGCCGTCGAACGGGCCGGGGCGACGGCCGTGTCTCTCTGGCACGCCGATCCTGACCTGCACGGAGTAGACGCCGTGATCCTGCCCGGCGGCTTCTCTTACGGCGATTACCTCCGTTGCGGGGCAATTGCGAGATTTGCTCCGGTGATGACAGAGCTGATCCCGGCCGCCGCCAAGGGCCTGCCCGTCCTCGGCATCTGCAACGGCTTCCAGATCCTCTGTGAGGCGCACCTGCTGCCCGGCGCGCTCACCCGCAACCGCGCGCGCCGCTTCATCAACCGCGATATCACGATCAGCATCGAGAACACCGCCTCGGCCTGGACTGGTCAGTACCAGCAAGGCCAGCAGATCAGCGTCGTCCTCAAGAGCGGTGAAGGCGCCTATGTGGCCGATGCGGAGACGCTCGCGGCGCTGGACGCGGGCGGCCTGGTACTGGCCCGTTACGCCGCAGGCAATCCGAACGGGTCCGTCTGCGATATTGCCGGCGTGACGAACGAGGCGGGCAACGTGGCCGGCCTGATGCCGCACCCCGAGCACGCCGTCGATGCCCTCACCGGTCCTGGCGATGACGGTCTCGGCTTCTTCACCTCCGTCCTGCTGCACGGCGTGATCGCCGCGGGGCTCGCGTGACCAGCTATCAGGTGACCCGGCCTGCCGCCCAGGACACCGTGGCGCAGGCGCGGGAGACTCCCGACCGCGCGCAGCCGTTCCGCGAGCTGGGCCTGACAGCACCCGAGTACGACCGGATCACCGCCCTGCTCGGGCGCCGCCCCACCGACGCCGAGCTGGCCATCTACTCGGTCATGTGGAGCGAGCATTGCTCCTACAAGTCCTCCCGCAGGCACCTGAAGCAGTTCGCGGAGAAGGCACCGCAGACTGGCGTGCTGCTGGCGGGCATCGGCCACAACGCCGGCGTTGTCGACATCGGGCACGGCTACGCCGTGACGTTCAAGATCGAGTCGCATAACCACCCGTCGTTCGTCGAGCCGTTTCAGGGCGCGGCCACCGGGGTGGGCGGCATCGTCAGGGACATCCTGGCGATGGGAGCGCGGCCGGTTGCCGTGATGGACGCGCTGCGGTTCGGCCCCGCCGACGCGGCTGACACCCACCGCGTGCTGCCCGGCGTGGTCAGCGGCATCTCGTTCTACGGCAACTGCCTCGGCCTGCCCAATATCGGCGGCGAGCTGGCATTCGATCCCTGCTACGCCGGTAATCCGCTGGTCAACGCGCTGTGCGTCGGCGTCCTGCGGCCCGAGGATCTCAAGCTGGCCGCGGCCACCGGGCCGGGTAACAAGGTCATCCTGTTCGGTTCGCGGACCGGTCCGGATGGCATCGGAGGCGCGTCAGTCCTGGCCAGCGCGTCCTTCGGCGGCGGCGCTGGCCGGGCAGGGGGCGAGGGCGCCAAGCGGCCCAGCGTCCAGGTCGGCGACCCGTTCATGGAGAAGCTGCTGGTGGAGTGCTGCCTGGAGCTGTACCGCGCCGACCTGGTCGTGGGCATCCAGGACCTCGGCGCGGCGGGCGTCGCGTGTGCGACCACCGAGCTCGCGGCCGGCGGCGGGACGGGCATGCGGGTCAGGCTGGACGCGGTCCCGCTCCGGGATTCCTCGCTGGGGCCGGCCGAGATCCTCATGAGCGAGTCGCAGGAACGCATGATGGCGATCGTCGCGCCCGGCGACGAAGAGAGCTTCCTGCAGATCTGCGCCAGGTGGGACGTTCAGGCCACGGTGATCGGCGAGGTCACCGACTCGGGGCGGCTGGAGATGACCTGGCATGGCGAGCAGGTCGTGAATATCCCGCCGGGCAGCGCCGCCGACGACGGGCCGGTCTACGACCGTCCGCTGCGCCGGCCCGACAGCCAGGACTCGCTGCAGGCCGACGACCCGGCGCGGCTCGCCCGGCCGGCGGACGAGGCGCAGCTGCGCACCGCGCTGCTGGCCGTCCTCGGCTCGCCTGATGCCGCGGACAAGAAGTGGGTCACCGAGCAGTACGACTGCTACGTGCGCGGCGACACCGTGCTTTCGGCCCCGCACGACGCGGGCGTGCTTCGCATTGACGAGCAGACCGGGCTGGGGGTGGCGCTGGCCACCGACGGCAACGGCCGGTACTGCCAGCTCGATCCTTATGCCGGAACTCAGCTCGCGCTGTCCGAGGCGCACCGGAACGTCGCGGTAACCGGCGCCCGCCCGCTGGCGGTCACCAACTGCCTGAACTTCGGCTCGCCCGAGGATCCGGCTGTGATGTGGCAGTTCGCCGAGGCAGTGCGCGGCCTCGCCGACGGCTGCCTCGCGCTCGGCACCCCCGTGACCGGCGGGAACGTCAGCTTCTATAACCAGACGGGCGGCGTGGCGATCCATCCGACCCCAGTCGTGGGCGTGCTTGGCGTGCACGACGACGTCCGCCGCAGGGTACGGACCGGGTTCGGCGCGGCCGGCGCGAGCGTCGTTCTGCTCGGCCACACCAGGCCCGAGTTCGGCGGTTCGCTGTGGGCCTGGGTCGCACACCGGCACCTCGGCGGCCTGCCGCCGGCCGTCGACTTCGCTGCCGAGCAGCGGCTGGCCGACGCGCTGGTGACGGCAGCCGCGAGCGGCCTGCTCGACTCCGCCCACGACCTGTCCGACGGCGGGCTTGCCGTCGCGCTGGCGGAGGCGTGCCTGGGCGGCCGCACCGGGTGCACGGTGACGCTGCCTGGCGACCCCTTCACGCTGCTGTTCAGCGAGTCGGCGGCCCGCGCGGTGGTGGCGGTCCGGCCTGGTGCCGAGCAGGCGTTCGCCGGGCTGTGCGCGCGCGGCGGCGTCCCGGCCTTCGTCATCGGCGTCACTGGCGGCGAAAGCCTGCGGGTAAACGACTTGGAGATCCCGCTCCGCGAGCTCGCAGCGGCGCACCAGGCCCCGCTGCCCGCGCTGTTCGGCTGACCCGCTAGCTCGAGCTCCACCAGAACGACAGCAGCTCGGACGCGGGCTGTGACTGGTCGCAAGCGGCCAGGCCGGCGGCCGGCTGGCCGGCACCCGCCTCAGTGATGCACTTGCCGGTCGCGTCGTTGGCGAACTCGTAGAAGTAGTGCCCGCCGGTCGCTACGCCGCTGCCGAGCCTGCGCCAGCGCTGCTGCGCGCCGAGGTCGCAGTGCATGACCGCCAGTACCGGCCTGGCGCCGGGCCCGGCCGATGCCAGGCACTGGCTGGTGGGCAGGTAGATGAAGATGTACGTGCCGCCGACCATCAGGTCCGCGGTCCATTCCGGGTCGCCTTCCTGCTGCTGGCTGGCCCCGACCGGGCTGAACGTCACGCCGCGCCCCGAGCCGAGCAGCTGGACCATCGAGCCATCGGGGAGGGGCTGCTCCGCCACGAGGCCCACCGTCTGGAAGCTCGCCACCCGGCTTGAGGACGCACTGGAGGCGGCGCTTCTGCCCGGGTGGAACTCGGCGACGTACACCACGGAGGCGACACCCGCCAGGATCACGATCGCGGCAAGGCCCGCGAAAACGGGCAGCCAGGACCCTCGGGTCCTGGGACCGACAGTGCGCCGCTGACCTGGCATACCTGACGATTTTCCAACTATCTGAGCGTGATGGGGCGGGATGTCATGAAAAACCGCCAGGTTTTTAGCCTACGGATCGTGACGGCGACCACAAGACCCCTGACCTTGCCGCTTCGGCCGTGCCTGCACCGCGAAATTGCCGGGTCCTGCCGCCCCGCAATCCGACCGGAACCCGACTAGCCTTCGAAGGCGTGCCGCCACGTGCCTTCGATCCCGAGCGCGCTCTCGTCGCGGTCAACGAGCAGCGGGCCGCGCTCGGCCAGCCACCCTGGCACGGGCCGGTGACGACGCGGGCGGTTGGCGACGCGAGCGTCGCCGCGGTGGCGCTGGCAGCCGAGACGGGTCAGGAGCCGCTCCGGGCCGCGGTGCGGGCGGCCGTCACTTACACCCTGGGCCTGCTGGCCGATCAGGCCCCTGGCCGGTCGGTGGAGGTGCGGATCCCGCCGTTCGCGGCGATCCAGTGCGTCGCCGGGCCGCGGCACACCAGGGGCACGCCGCCGAACGTGGTCGAGACCGACCCGATGACCTGGCTCGGCCTGGCATCCGGGCGGCTGGACTGGGCCGCGGCGGTATCCAGCGGCAGGCTCAGGGCCAGCGGCCAGCGGGCTGACATTTCCGGTTACCTTCCGCTGCCCGTGCCGGGCTCCGGCAGCCGGCCGGGTCACTAGAATTGCCTGGTGCGCAAGCCAGATGGCCTTCTGTCACACGATCCCGACTCTCATGACCCCCCGCCGCGGGACGCCTGCGGCGTGTTCGGCGTGTGGTCTCCGGACGAGGACGTCGCCAAGCTGACCTATTACGGCCTGTACTCGCTTCAGCATCGCGGCCAGGAGTCGGCCGGCATTGCCGTGAGCGACGGATCCAGGATCGTCGTCTACAAGGACATGGGCCTCGTCGCGCAGGTGTTCGACGAGTCGGTACTCAACACCCTGCGCGGGCACGTGGCCATCGGCCACTGCCGGTACTCCACCAGCGGATCCTCGGTCTGGGAGAACGCGCAGCCCACCTTCCGCGCCACCCCGTCCGCCAGCCTGGCTCTCGGCCACAACGGCAACCTGATCAACACCCTCGAACTGGCGGCGCTGCTCGGCGAGCACGTCGGGGCCGCGGCCGGCCGGGCTACCTCCGACACCGACGTGCTCACGGCGCTGTTTGCCGCGAGCAACCTGGTGGCCAACGGGACCAGCCACGGTGATGCCGGCCTGCCCCATCCGGGCGTGGAGGCGGCCGCGCTGGCCATGCTGCCGCTGGTCCGCGGGGCGTTCTCGCTGGTCTTCATGGACGAGCAGACCCTGTATGCGGCGCGCGACCCGCAGGGCTTCCGGCCGCTCGTGCTCGGAAGGCTGGCGCGCGGCTGGGTGGTGGCCAGCGAGACTGCCGCGCTGGACATCGTCGGTGCCAGCTTCGTGCGCGAGATCGCGCCAGGCGAGCTTGTGGCGATTGACGAGGACGGGGTCAGGTCGCACAGCTTCGCGCCATCTGCTGCCAAAGGCTGCCTGTTCGAGTACGTCTACCTGGCCAGGCCGGACACGGCGATCGCCGGCCGGAGCGTGCAGGCCGCGCGGGTGGAGGTCGGCAGGCGGCTGGCCGCGGAGCACCCGGCCGATGCCGACCTGGTTATCCCGGTGCCCGAGTCCAGCACGCCCGCCGCCATCGGATACGCGCAGGCCAGCGGGATCCCCTACGGCCAGGGCCTGGTGAAGAACTCCTACGTCGGGCGCACGTTCATCCAGCCCAGCCAGACGATCAGGGAGCGCGGGATCAGGCTGAAGTACAACCCGCTCAGGGACGCCATCGCGGGCCAGCGGCTGGTAGTGGTCGACGACTCGATCGTCCGCGGCAATACGCAGCGGGCCATCGTCACGATGCTCCGCGAGGCGGGAGCCGCCGAGGTGCACGTGCGGATCTCCAGCCCGCCGGTGGCCTGGCCGTGCTTCTTCGGCATCGACTTCGCCAGCCGGGCCGAGCTGATGGCGGGAAACCTTACCGTCGAGGAGATCAGGCAGTCGATCGGCGCCGACTCGCTCGGCTTCGTGTCCCTGGAGGGGCTGATCGCCGCCACGACCGTGCCGGCCAGCCGCCTCTGCCATGCCTGCTTTGACGGCGATTACCCGATTGCGGTGGCCGAGGCCGAGCGCGGCAAGCACCTGCTGGAGACGGCCGGCGGCGGAGTGCAGGCACGGCGATGAGCAGCGGGGACACCTGGCCGGCCGGCCGGACAGGCCCGGCAGGCACACGCAGTCCGGCAAGTTACGCCGCCGCAGGTGTCGATATCGAGGCCGGGGAGCGCGCAATCGCGCTGATGAAGGCGTCCGTCTCCAGCACGGCCGGCCCGGAAGTGATCGGCGGGCTCGGCGGCTTCGCGGGGCTGTTCGACGCGTCGAAGCTCACCGGAATGCGGCGGCCGCTGCTGGCGACCTCCACCGACGGCGTCGGCACGAAGGTCGTCATCGCGCAGCGCCTGGGCCGTTACGACACGATCGGCCTCGACCTGGTGGGCATGGTGGTGGACGACCTGGTCGTCTGCGGTGCCGAGCCGCTGTTCATGACCGATTACGTTGTCTGCGGGCGGGTGCTGCCCGAGCGGGTAGCCGCGATCGTGGCCGGCATCGCGCAGGGCTGCGTGCAGGCAGGCTGCGCGCTGATCGGCGGCGAGACCGCCGAGCATCCCGGCCACTTCGGGCCCGATGACTTCGACATCGCGGGCGCCGCGACGGGCGTGGTCGAGGCTGACCGGCTGCTCGGCCCCGACCGGGTGCGGCCGGGCGACATAGTGGTCGCAATGGCCGCCTCGGGCCTGCACTCCAACGGGTTCTCCCTGGTCCGCGCGATCATCGACGCCCCCGAGGCCAGGCTTGAGCTGGATACCCAGCCCGCCGGCCTTGGCCAGGCGCTGGGAGCTGAGCTGCTGACGCCGACCCGGATCTACGCCAGGGACTGCCTGGCGCTCGCCGACACGTGCGAGATCCGGGCGTTCGCGCACATTACCGGCGGCGGCCTGGCGGCTAACCTCGGCCGGGTGCTGCCGGGCGGCGCCGACGCGGTGCTGGAGCGGGCGAGCTGGCAGCCTGCGCCGGTCTTCGGCCTGCTGGCCGAGCGGGGCCGGGTTCCCGCAGCGGAGATGGAGAGGACCTTCAACATGGGCGTTGGCATGGCAGCCATCGTGGCCGCGGCCGATGCCGACCGGGCAGTCCGGCTGCTGGCCGAGCGGCAGCTGCCCGCCTGGGTTGCCGGAGAGATCATCACCGGCACGGGTGAGGCGCGCCTGGCCGGAAGCCATCCGCGCTGACCGGCCCAGGCCGACAGCACCGGGGAACCCCGCGATGAGGGCAGCGCAGAGCGCGGCAGGTGCGTCCCTGGCTAACTGACTGCGGTCAGGCCGACGTGCTGGTCAGGTCCTCGTCGATGTCATCCTCGTCGAGGTCGTCATCCCAGTCCTCGTCGTCGTCGTCGTCCTCTGAGTCATCGTCCGCGGAGTACCTGTCGCCGAGGTCCGCGTAGGCGGAATCATCGGCGCCCCGGGTACCCGTGTCGACGCCCAGCTCAGCCCGCAGCCGGTCAAGATCGGTTCCGCCACCGCTGTACTTCAGCTGACGGGCCACCTTGACCTGCTTGGCCTTGGCTCGGCCGCGCCCCATTGGCTCGACCCCCT
Source organism: Streptosporangiaceae bacterium (assembly GCA_035621915.1). GTDB lineage: Bacteria > Actinomycetota > Actinomycetes > Streptosporangiales > Streptosporangiaceae > JAJYUU01. Next base: position 12,836 of record DASPWG010000262.1, on the reverse strand, counting down.
CTAACGTACGGACCCGACGGGTCCCTGGTCACCGCACTCTAAGTTGTCCGTTACCACGCCAATGATCGCGGTTTCGTGCACACAAGACTAACCCGTCGCCGCTCCGCCGCCGGGAGGTCGACGCGCTCGCCCTGACGTACAGGTACAACCGTACCTGCTTTGGGCGGCAGGCGCCTCCGATGATTCTGCCGAAGCGTTCAGCCGCCGAGGTAGATGGAGCGCAGCCTGCCCACGTCCGCGATCCGCCGCTCGGCCAGCCGGTCTGCGGCGACCACTGGGGGTACGCCGTCTTTGTCGGCCAGGGCCAGGATGCTCCTGGTAGTGGCAAATATCTGCTCGGCCCTGGCCTTGGCCCGCTCGAAGTTGAAGCCAAGCAGCTCGTCGGCCACCTGGATGACGCCGCCGGAGTTCACCACGTAGTCGGGGGCGTACACGATGCCCTGCTCGGCGAGCATGGTCTCGACACCGGGATGGGCGAGCTGGTTATTCGCCCCGCCGCAGATGATCCTGGCGCGGAGTGAGCCGACGGCGTCCTCGTCGACGGCCCCGCCCATTGCGCAGGGCGAGAAGATGTCCATCGCGCTGGCGATCAGGTCGGCGCGGGTGGAGACGACCTCGACCTCGGGGTGCACCGCCCGGACCCGCTCGGTAGCCGTGTGGCTGGTGTCGAAGATCACCGCGCGCGCTCCGTCTGCGATCAGGTGGTCTGCCAGCTTGTGGCCGACCTTGCCGACGCCCTCGATGCCGACGGTCTTGCCGGCCAGGCTGGTCTCGCCCCAGACATGCTCGGCCGCTGCGCGCATCGCCTGGAACACCCCGTACGCGGTCAGCACGGAGGAGTCGCCCGCGCCGCCGTGCGGCACCGTCCGCCCGGTCACGTGCGCGCTCTCCCTGGCGACGACGTCCATGTCCTCGCTGTAGGTGCCGATGTCGCAGGCGGTGATGTAGCGGCCGTTCAGCGACTCGACGAAACGCCCGTACGCGCGCAGCAGCGGCTCCGACTTGAGCTGGTCGGGATCGCCGATGATGACAGCCTTGCCGCCGCCGAGGTCGAGACCGGCCAGCGCGTTCTTGTAGGCCATGGCCTTTGACAGGTTGAGCACGTCGGCCAGGGCGGCGTCCTCGTCAGCGTATGGGTAAAACCGCGTGCCGCCGAGCGCGGGGCCCAGCGCGGTGGAGTAGATGGCGATGATGGCCCGCAGACCAGACGGGGGGTCCTGGCAGAAGACGACCTGCTCGTGGCCGGACAGGCCGTCGCTGGCGCGGGCCGGGAAGACGTTAGTCACTGACTGAGCTCCCGAGCGTCCTGCCCCGCGTCTTCTTTGACGGGGGTCGGCCCAAGCCTATAGCCGCCGGGAGGGATCGAAGGGCCATGCCGGGATCTACCGGCGCGTAGCTCTTTGCGCGGACGCTTACGGCATGTCACGATTAGTCATGCTGCCTAATGCGCGACATGTGCCAGAGTTTCCGCCGGTTTCAGCAAGCGGATCTCTCTGCGAGTGCATGGCCGTTTACGGTGCGTGCCAAAAGCGCGATAGGCTGCGGTCAAAAGCCCCCGAAGCAGATTATCTAGCAGCAGTACGGGGGATTATTACAGGACCATGGCTGGTTGTACCGAAACAGGCTATCGGCAAGGTATCCAGCCGCCGGCCGGCCGAGGGATCCGGCTGGGAGGCCCGAGTTGGGAGCTTCCGGCTCGGCGGAGGGAGGGGATCAAGAACGCTGCATGCTGCGCCGGGCTCGCCTATGCGTCCCGACTCATACTCCGTCGCAGCCGACCTGGAGGAGATCGGCAGGTCGACAGGGGTGCGCAGGACGAGGCGGCAATTGAGCCAAGTAGCTGATGGGAGGCGCGGATGACTTTTCCGAATCTGCCCGTTGCGACGGTCCGTGTCGCTAGAATCACGCAGCGTGACACAACGCAGCGGGGGAGATGCGGCGACTCGCAAAAGAACTTTGCTCCCGGTTGTCGACTTGTCACCGCTGGTGATGGCAATATGGTCTGAGTGGACCATATAGGACATCCGAGGCAGGTCCTCTAGGGAGGGCCACGAATAGCAAGAAAACGCAGGGATCGCAGTACCGGTCCAGGAGGAGAGGCCGTCAACATGTCAGCACGTACACCAGAGGCAGAGCCGTTGCTCACGCCGGCTGAAGTCGCAACCATGTTCCGGGTGGACCCGAAGACAGTCACCCGCTGGGCGAAGGCCGGAAAGCTGACGTCGATCAGGACGCTCGGTGGCCACCGCCGCTACCGGGAGACAGAGGTTCGCGCGCTTCTCGCGGGCATCCCGCAGCAGCGCTCGGAATGAGGCATGGCCGCTTCCCGGCGTTGCAGAGCCGGGAAGGCTGGGACGCGACGTGGCGTCGCCAGCCTGCGGCCACCAATCAAGCAGTTGGGGGGGTCGACCCCGGCGGCCAGTTCACCGCATCGGGGGGCGCGCCTCGCGTCGATGCGATGTTGGGCATCGGTCAGCAGACGTTGCCGGGGTCGATCCGGCCTCCTAGATCGGGTAGCTAGGAGACCAACGGGCCCGCAGCCTGATAGCTGCGGGCATTAAGGCCTTTAGGGCCGGAAACGCGTCGTCGTCTTTAAACCGCCGCACGCGCCGGGCTGGCCCGTTCCGCACAAATCCCTTTTCGTGCCGTCGGTCGCTCGTGTCTCGCGTCACGTCAGGCACTCAGTCACCAGGCATCTCAGTCGGCTGTTATGCCCCGCGTGCCTCACGCTTGGTAACCACTCTGCAACTTTTTGCAATCGCCACTGCTGGAAGCGGCGCGCGGCAATACTGTCGCACATGCCGTCCTCACGCCGGTGCCGTGACGGCAGTAATAGTGTCCGGCCGTCATCGCGATTGCCTAGTAGCGGCACTCGGTGAGCCGGAGCCCTGGGGGGGATTCGCCCCATGCGGGAGCATGCGGCGCTTGGGAGGGGAGGTAGGCGCGGATGCGAGATCCGGACCTAGTTCAGCGCGCGGAGCGGGCTGCTGGTGCGCTGGAGAAAGCGTGGATCCACTGGCGGGTGCGACACGGGCTTGGGACAGGACAGCTTCCACCCGTGTCGAGTTATGTCGGCTACTCGCTGACCGAGCCGTGGGGTCAGCCGCGCGTGGTGTTCGGCGTGGACGCCGACGAGGCAGAGCGGCTTGCCGCCATCCTGGAGGGCCACGACTGCGTCGGGCCCGTGCACGCCGACGTGACCAGCCGGCCCGAGCGGTGGCACCAGGCCGAGGACGGGCACGCACCCGGTGGCTATGCCATTGCTGCTGCGCAGGCGCAGCAGCAGGTGCCCGCGCAGCCAGAGCGGGAAGCTCAGGCCGCGCAGCACCCGCTCGCCGCGCAGCCCAAGCGCAATGCCCAGGCCGCGCAGCAGAAGCGGGATGCTCCGGTCGATGGGCAGCAGCAGGTGCAGGTGCCCGCGCAGCCGGAGCGGGATGCTCAGGCTGCCGCGCTACCGCAGGTGCCCGGGAAGAAGGGGCGGGATGCTCAGGCCAGACCGCTGCGGCAGGCTCCGGTGCGCGCGAAGCCGGGGCGGGATGCTCAGGTCGATGTGCCGGTGCCTAAGCGACCGGAGCGGGATGCTCAGGCTGGCCCGCGGCACCAGGTTCCGGTGCCGCCGGTCCCCGCGCAGCCGGACCGGGATGCTCAGGCTGGCGCGCAGCAGTTTGCGCCGCGCGCGGGCCAGCCCCAGGCTGGGCCTGCGCAGCCCGCGCCCGCGCAGCCAGGACTTGCCCAGTCCGCCGGGGCGCAGCCAGCGCCCGTCGGGCAGGCTATCGCGCAGCTGCCTGCCCAGGTCCAGTTCGCCGCAGCGCCCGTCGTGCAGGCGTCGCCGGCCGAGCCCAACGGCGCAGGCCATGCTGAGCCCGCTGCCGAGGACTTGACCGCTGAGCAGCCCATCCTGCCGCTGGCACTGCGCCAGGCGGCGGCGCTGGCCGGCTCGCCAGCTCAGCTTCCGGCGGACGCCGTCGCGTACCTGCAGGAACTGGCGGCCACGCCGGTCAACGGGGCTCACTTATCGTCGGCGGTCCCGGCAGCACCGGTCATGCCGGCGGCGGCCGTACCGGCTGACGGCGAAGCCGCTGCGACGGCACCGGCGGATGCGCCCGCGGTGCAGACCGGCATCGTGCCGCTACGGCCGCGCTCCGCACCGCAGGCAGAGCTTGAGGTGTCACATGAGCCGGTAAGCCTGGCGGGATCGCCGGGTGCGTACCCGCCGTGGCGGGGCATGGCCGGCGGCGAGCAGCCCGAGCCTGCCCCCGCCGCCGGCCCCGATCCGCAGGGAGAGGACCAGATCGCCAGGGCGCGGCTCATGCCGGTGTCGAAGCTTAACCGCACGCGGCGGCAGCCGGCCGAGGCGAGCGAGGCCGGGTCGTGGCAGCAGCGCGCGCCGAAGCCGAAGTCCACGGACACTGCGGGCTAACCCCGGCCGCCGCCAGGCACTGGTGACTGAAACGGCGGGAGGCTGACGGGACAGCACCGTCAGCCTCCCTGGCCCCCGCTGTCGGTGCCAGGGAGCACAATCAGCGGTGTGCGGGTTGCGCTGGTACCCGGTCCCGGCAAGTCAGGCGTGCTGGCCTCGCTGGCCGACGACGGCACGCCGCTCAGCCCGCCCGTGGAGGTGCCCGATCTCGCGGCCGCGGTCGCGCGGCGGGAGGCGGACGACCCGGTCCGCTGGGTATGGGACTGCGGCGGCCGGGTGTATCCGACGCTGCTGCGGGCAGGGGTCCGCGTCGCGCGATGTCATGACGCCGCACTGGTCGACGGCCTGCTGACCGCGAGGGATGGCCCGGCCTCCCGGCCGGGTACGCTGACCGCCGCGTCCGCCCGCCGTGCTGGCCTCGCCGCGCCGGGCGATCCGGTGCCGTCCGGCGTCAGGGAGATCGCTTCCCAGCTGCTGTTCGAGGAACCGCCGGCGGCGAGCGCGCACGAGCTGCTGGCCGAGCTGATCACTGTGCACAAAGATCAGCTGGGCAGGATCGGCGCGGATCCGCTCGCATCCGGGTTCGGCCTGCTCGCGACCGCCGAGTCGGCGGGCGGGCTGGCGGCTGCCGAGATGACGGCCGCTGGGCTGCCGTGGCGAGCGGACGTCCACGACGAACTGCTCACCGAACTGCTCGGCCCGCGGCCCGCCGCAGCGCCAGGGATGCCGCTGCGGCCGGCCAGGCTGGCGGAGCTAACCGCGCAGATCTCCGCGGCCCTCGGCGCGGTCCGCCCGGTCAATCCTGACTCGCCCGCGCAGCTGCTTCGAGCCCTCGCTGCCAGCGGCATCCGGGTGCCCTCGACGAGGGTCTCCGTGCTGCGGGCCGTAGATCACCCCGTCATTCCGCTGCTGCTCAGGTACAAGGAGCTGGCCAGGCTGCATACGGCCAACGGCTGGTCCTGGCTCGACACCTGGGTAGCAGGCGGCCGGTTCCGGCCCGAATACGTAGTCGGCGGCGTGGTCTCGGGCCGCTGGGCGACGCGCGGCGGCGGCGCGCTGCAGATACCCAGGGTGCTGCGCTGCGCCGTCGTTGCCGACCCTGGCTGGACGCTTGTGGTCGCGGACGCGGCCCAACTGGAGCCCCGGGTACTCGCCGCGCTGGCTGGCGACCGCGCATTCGCCCAGACGGCCGCGGGCGGTGACGTCTACGCAGCGGTGGCCAGTGCCGTCGGCGCCGACAGGGACCGGGCCAAGGTCGCCCTGCTGTCGGCCATGTACGGCGGCACCGGAGGCGACGGGGGCCAGTCGCTCGCGCTCCTGCGCCGGCGGTTCCCGCAGGCGTCGGCGTTCGTGGAGGCCGCGGCACGGGCGGGGGAGGAGGGCCGCGTCGTTCGCTCGGTGCTTGGCCGTACCTGCCCGCCGCCGTCGGCTGCGTGGCTGTCGGTCACCAGCGAGTCAGGCGACCCCGAGCTGGAGCGCGACCCCGAGGCGGGCCGCGCTTCCCGCGCTCGCGGCCGGTTCACGCGTAACTTCGTGGTCCAGGCGAGCGCGGCGGACTGGGCGCTCGTGCTGCTCGCCGGGCTGCGCGCAAGGCTGGCCGCTCTGGACGTCGACGGGCAGCGGCCCGAGCTGGTCTTCTTCCAGCATGACGAGGTCATCGTGCACTGTCCCGCCGGCCTTGCCGCCGAGGTCGTCACCGCGGTCGAGGCTGCAGCGGCCAGCGCGACGAATCTGGTCTTCGGCGCCACCGAGGTGAGCTTCCCGATGACGACAGCGGTCGTGACGGCCTACTCCGACGCCAAGTGACGCCGGACGCCGGCGCTCAGCAAGTATCCGATGTGTACGCGACCAGCTGCTGATAGGCGGGCTGCTGCGCGGGACTGCCGGTGGAGATCGAGGCAAGTATCTGCTTCACCGAGGTGGCCTGCCCCGTCGACCGCTCGAAGGTCCGGTAGTACGCCACGATCCGCACGATCGTGGGCCGCAGCTTCGGCGCCTGCGACGCCAGCGTGGTGAAGCTCGCGATGCCGCGGTTCATGAAGTCGTCGACCTGCGTCCGGGCCTGCGTGAGCGTCATGTTCGGGGTGATGTTGCCGCCGTCGAGAGACTGCATCGCCGTGGCGATGTGCTGGCAGAGTGCCTGCGTCGCCGCGGACAGCGAGGTCTGCTCGTGTCCCTGGACGTACGGCACGTCGCCGTCGGAGGCGCCCGAGCACGCGGCGAGCGCTAAGCAGGCTCCGGCGACGATGGCCGCGCCCGCCGGGTGCCGCAGCCTGGCCGGTCGCGTGCGCCTCATGGTGTCCTCCCGTGCCCTCAACATGTAAGCCGACCTGACGCATTCTTCCTGATCAGCAACCAGGAGGTAGCGGAATGTAAAGAGTCAGTTACACTGCGACACCATTTGTCCTGACCGGCCCGCACCAAGGCGGCTGGCGACCGGCGCGGCGACTCACGGGCAGGGATCGGGCAGCTCAGATGCCGGTGATCGAGGCCGGGGCCCGCTCGGCCCTGCTCAGCGCGCGCAGCACTGCCGTGGCGCCGTGGCGGCGGACCGCCAGCCTTGCCAGCACGCCGATGGCGATATCGGTGACGGCGGCCGGCAGGTGCGCCTCGTCCAGGCCGATGCTGCAGGCGAGATCATCACCGTGCACCGCGATCTCCATGATCCGGGTGCGCAGCATGTCGTCCAGGGTCAGCGGCCACGGCCCCCACGGAATCAGGACCACGCGACCGTCCGGCTCGGCCGCCAGCTGCTCGCGCAACTCGCCGGCCGCAGCCGCCGCGCGGGCGGCCAGCCCGGCCGGGCCCTCCGCGGCCTCCTGCGCGCTCTCGTCGCGGATCGAGGTGTTCGCAGGGTCCTGCAGCCCCGCATCGATCCAGGCCGCCCTGGCGTAATGCTCGAGCAGCGAGATCGGCGGCTCGTCGGCGGCGGGCTGCGCCAGTATCCGCTGGACGTTGAAGATCTGGCGGGCGAGGTGACCGGCCAGCGCTCCGACGGTCATCTCTGGCAGGGCGCTCGGATCCTCCCAGTGATCCGCCACGGCCGGGTCGGCGATCATCCCGGCAGCGCGGTCGGCAGCTTCCAGGTACACGGTCCTGACCAGCGTCATGACTTCCTCCCCCGTGCCCGCGGCCAGGCCCAGCTTAGTGCCGGGCTCCGGCTGTGATAGGCAGGCAGGCATGCTGCCTCACGACACGCCGCCGGACGGCGTCCGGGGGGCCACGCCGCCATGAGCCTGGAAGTCACGGTCCGCGGGATCACGATTCCGCCCGACGAGCTGTCCTGGCGGTTCTCCAGGTCGCAAGGGCCAGGCGGGCAGTCGGTCAACACCACCGACAGTCAGGCCGAGCTGTCCTTCGATGTAGCGAGGTCTGCGGCATTGCCGCCAGAATTTCGGGAACGGGCACTCCGGGCACTCGCCACTCGCCTTTCCGATGGCGTCCTCACGGTCACGGCCTCGGAGTACAAGTCCCAGCTAAGGAACAGGGAGGCCGCGGCCGCCCGGCTCAGCGCCCTGCTGACCGCCGCCACGGCGCCGCCCGCGCCGCCGCGCAAGCGAACCAGGCCGTCGCGGGCAGCGGTCGAGCGCAGGCTGGCCGACAAGCAGCGCCGCTCCGAGACCAAGCGATTGCGCCGCGACCCAGGCGAGTGAGCGCGGGCACCCAGACCTGCCCGGCCGAGGCTGGACTGGCGGCACTGAGCGCGCGCAACCGCGCGCTTCAGCCAGCGGTCAGCGCGGCGAGCTTGCCCACGGTGTTCCAGTTGCGCGCGGTCGCGGCGACGCCGAGCTGCTTCTCCACGAACGCGCCTGTCAGCCTGGTGTCGGCGGCCCCGTTCGGGCACCACAGATAGGCCTCGCGGTCGCCGACCCAGGCCTGCTCCGGTTCCAGCTCAAGGGCAGCGAACCGGTCCGCTGCTGCCCGCTCCGGCGCCGCGGCCAGGAACGCCACGAAGTAGCGTGCGGGGTTGTCGGGCTCCCGGCCGAGCGGGTGCGCCGCCGTGGCCCTCGCGAGCTCGGCGCCGGTCCTGACCATCACGGCGACACTGAGTCCGGCCTCCGCTTCGATGGCCGCGCTTATGTCGGCTTCCAGCGTGGCGGCGGGGAGTTCGCTGGTGAAGATGGCGTTCCCGCTCTGAAGAAGGGTTACGACGTCGCCACAGCCGAGGTCGGCCAGGATGCGGCGCAGCTCGGCCATCGCGATCTTGTTCCGGCCGCCGACGTTGACGCCTCGCAGCAAAGCCGCATATCGCATCCGATGCTCCCCTCCAGGCCGCGCTGCCACAGTACCGGCGGGGGCCGTCAGGATGCTCAGTACGCTGGATCGCTGTGAACGCCGCCAGATCCCAGGCCACCCGCGCCGGCTCGCGCCGCGGCGCGGCTCGCGGTGATGCCGCCCGGCGGCGCCGCGAGTTGTCACAGAACTACCTGCGCGGACCCGAGGCGGCCAGGCAGTTCCTGCGCGCGGTCCGGCTCGACCCGGACGGGCTGTGCGTGGAGGTGGGCGCGGGGGAGGGCATCCTCACGACCCGGCTGGCCGCCATGTGCGCCGAGGTGATCGCCTACGAGGTGGACCAGGCGCTGGCGGCCCGGCTGCGCGAGCGGCTGCGCGGCCGCGAGAACGTCCGCCTGGTGATGGGCGACTTCCTGGCCGCGCGGCCGCCGTCGCGCCCGTTCCAGGTGGTCGGCAATGCCCCGTTCTCGGTGACGTCGCCGATCATCGACTGGTGCCTGCGGGCGCGGCGGATGCGGACCGCAACGCTCATCACCCAGCTGGAGTACGCCAGGAAGCGAACCGGCGGTTACGGACGCTGGAGCCAGCTCACCTGCACCACGTGGCCGCAGGTGAGCTGGCAGCTACGCGGGCGCATCGGCAAGACGCTGTTCCGCCCGGTGCCGCGGGTCGACGCGGGCATCCTGCACCTGGAACGCCGCGCGGAGCCGCTGGTCAGCCCCGCCAGGCAGGCCGCTTACCGGCAGCTGGTGCAGGCTGGCTTCAGCGGGGTCGGCGGCTCGGTGCAGGCCTCGCTGCGGCGCTCGTACCCGCCGGACAAGGTCTCGGACGCCTGTGCCGCGGCCGGAGTGGACCGGCGGACTGTCGTGGCCTACGTCAGTCCCGATCAGTGGATCGCTATCTTCCGCGGGCTTGACAGCCGGGCCTGACCGCGCGGCGGGAGTGCCCGCCTGACCTGTGCCGGTCAGGGGGCGGTGGTTCCCGCCCTGCCGTACTTGTCCTCGAGCCGGACCACGTCCTCCCGCCAGCCCGGCGCCGCGGTGGACACCTCGGCGAAGGTCACGTCCGTGATGGCGGTCATCCGGTGCACCGTGCCGGGCGGCAGGTGGATGGTGTCGCCCGGACCCAAGTGCCTGCTGGTGAGCGCGTCAGCGGCCGGGCCGTACTCGATGACGGCGGAACCGGACAGTACGCTGCTCGTCTCTTCCTTCTCCAGGTGGTACTGCAGGCTGAGCGAGTGCCCCGCGGTGACGTGCAGGATCTTCCCGGCGTACCGGCCGTCGACGGCCGCGAAGATGATCTCGTGGCCCCACGGCTTGTCCTGCCTGGCTGCCTGGTAGATGCTGGCGTCCTCGGCCGGAGCTGCCGGGCTGTCGTTGCTGATAGAGGTCACTCGGCTTCTCCCTGTCGTCTGCGAGAGTGCGACCATCTTAGGGGGTACTGCCCTATCCGCTGGTCAGCCCCGAGGCATTGCCCGCAGCCTGGCGGCGGCCTCGGCCAGCACCTCCTCGCGCTTGCAGAAGGCAAACCTGACCTGGCTGCGCCCGGCCTGCTGGTCGTCGTAGAAGACCTCGTTCGGCACGGCCACGACCGCGCACCGGTGCGGTAGCTGGCGGCAGAACTCCAGGCCGCCCGCGGTGCTCAGCCCGGAGATGTCGGTGGTGATGAAGTACGTTCCGGCCGGGCTGAACACCTCGAACCCCGCATCGCGCAGGCCGGCTGCCAGCAGGTCGCGCTTGCGCTGCAGGCCCGAGGCCAGCCCGGCATAGAAGGAGTCCGGCAGCGCGAGCCCGGCCGCGATGGCGTACTGGAACGGGCCGCCGCTGACGTATGTCAGGAACTGCTTGGCCGTCCGCACGGCGCTGACCAGCGCCGGGGTTGCCGTTACCCATCCGATCTTCCAGCCGGTGAAGGAGAACGTCTTGCCCGCCGAGCTGATGGTGACGGTGCGTTCGGCCATGCCCGGCAGGGTGGCGATGGGAACGTGCTCGCCGTCGAAGACGATGTGCTCGTACACCTCATCGGTCACGACCAGCAGGTCGCGGGAGACGGCGAGCCTGGCGATCTCGGCAAGCTCGGCACGCGTCGCCACCATCCCGGTCGGGTTGTGCGGGGAGTTGAGCAGGATCAGCCGGGTGCGGCTGGTGATCGCGTCACCGAGCGCATCCAGGTCGGGGCGGAACTCCGGCGGCCGCAGCGTGACGGGGACCCGCCGCGCACCGGCCATTGCTATGCAGGCCGCGTAGGAGTCGTAGTACGGCTCGAGAGCGATGACCTCGTCGCCCGGCTCGAGCAGCGCGAGCATCGCGGCCGCGACGGCTTCGGTGGCGCCGGCCGTGACCAGGACCTCGGTGTCCGGGTCGACGTCGATGCCGTAGAACCGCTTCTGGTGCGTGGCGATGGCCTGCCGCAGCTCGGGGATCCCCGGACCTGGCGGGTACTGGTTGCCGCGCCCGGTCAGCACTGCCTCGGCCGCGGCCGTCGCGATCTCGGCAGGACCGTCGGTGTCGGGGAAGCCCTGCCCGAGATTGATCGAGCCGGTCTCGGTGGCGAGCGCTGACATCTCGGCGAAGATCGTCGTGCCCATGCCTGCCAGTGCGCTGTTCAGCAGTGGTCGGGTCATCTGCGTGCCTCTCGCCGGCCTCATGCCGGGCGGTTGTGTGCAGCCCGACGGGCGCGACGATACCCGAGTTGACGGCTTCCGGGCGCGCTCAGGCCAGCCGGGTCCCGGCCGCCCCGTGTGCAGCCCGGAGGCCGTCATGCCAGCGCGCGGCGGTGGCGATCGCGCGCGGCCACCGGGAATTGCCGGTCACGCCGTTCGTGATCGCCGGCCGACTGGCTCCGGTCTCGTGGTTGGCGGGGGTGCGGTCGGCAGCAGTGCGGTCGGCAGCAGCGGCCTTGCGATCAGCGGCCGCTGCCCGCCGGTAATGTCGCTCTGCGGTGCGATACTCGCCCTCGGCCTGCGCCAGTGCGGCAAGCCTGCGCTGTCCTCGCGCCACGCCGTCGTAGTCGCCGAGCGCCGAGCACATCCGGATCGACTCGGTAAAGCACCGCTGCGCTTCACCGGGCCTGCCTGCCTCCTGGTAGACGCCACCCAGCGCGCCCATCCAGTCGGCCCAGGCACCAGAGCCGTCCGGGAGCGCATCCAGGGTGTCCTGGACCAGCTCAGCCGTGCTGCGCAGGTCGCCCCAGGCCCGCAGCTGCGCGCAGGCGATCCTGGTTATCTCGCACGCCTGCAGCACGTCGCCAGCCCTGAACAGGTGATGCCTGGCCTCCAGTAGATCGTGCACGTCAGCCCTGCGCTCCTGTGGCCAGGAGGCCGCGTGCCACCGCCAGTACGCGGCCGCGCGCCGGTGTGCCGCTGTCAGTTCGCCATGTCGGCCCCTCGCCAGCAGCCGCTGGTGCAGGCCGCTGGCTATCTCGGGGCTGACCTGCCAGTGGCCGTCCGATGCCAGCCCCGCGAAAGTGAGAACCCGGGCTTCGCGGCAGGCGGCTAACAGCCAGGGGAGGCCAGGCGGCGCCTGGTACGGAGGTACCGGGCCGCGGCGGTCGGGTGCCAGCGCCGACATCTCGTCGTAACGGCCCAGCTGGAAGACGATGGCGTTATGGTCCGCAGGCTCGCGGAACACTGAGAGCGCGATGAGCAGTTGCTCGGCGCCAGGGCCGACCTCCGCCTCCAGCCAGTGAGCCCACTCGTCCGATAACTGGCGGCTCTCGTCAGCTGGGGAAAGCACCGGTGCTAACAATGTGCGCATTCACCCCGATCAGCAATTACTATGCGTGAGATATAGCATGCCCCGCAGTTAAGAATAACTTCTTTCCATGCCGGGGAACGACACGACATCAAAATCTATGGGGACGAGCTAAAGATCAGATGTAAGTTCTATTGCCGTCTCAGCCTGTTTAGCGGGTTTCTGCCCGGTACCGAATCTTGCGGGCCTACGGGCAGAGCCCTTCCTGCGCAATTGCGCACATTGGGCGTTCTAAATCCGGGCGCATGCGTGCAAAGAGGCGGCCCAGCGTACTGGTGCCGCCTCTTGCAGTTGTGCGCTAGCTAGCAGCTATGCGTGCTGAAACCGGCCGACTCGGCCGGACCTGGTTAGAGCGGACGGACCTGCTCAGCCTGCGGGCCCTTAGCGCCCTGGCCGGCGGTGAACTCGACCCGCTGGTTCTCCTGCAGGCT
>DASPWG010000261.1:0-15583 GCA_035621915.1 Streptosporangiaceae bacterium | reverse complement strand
TTCGATCCCGCGGCCGGGGACGCCATGCATGGCGGCGACCCGGTGCCGTGGTACCCGGCGTCGCACGGCTGCGTGCGTCTCCCGCTGGATGTCGAGAACTGGTACCACACCGAGCTGATCGTCGGCGGCCCGCACGCCACTCCGGTCTACATCCGCGGCACCGCGCCGTACGAGCCCAGCTTCTTCTAGCCCGATATCGCGCCCGCAGAGCCCGTCCCGGCCAGTCGGCCGGGACGGGCTCTGCCGTTCGCGCGGCCTGTGACGCGCTGCCCAGCATTTAGTGCTTATCGCCTGCTTTTCCCGGCCGCATCTGCGAGCTAGCCTGAAAGCGAGCGAAACCGAATAAGCCTGCTCTAGCACGGCTGACTGGTCCAGCGCGAGCTATCACGGGGCGGATACCCCGTGGAGGTCACTTGGGGGCGGCATGATGCAGTCAGTTCGACGGTGGCTCATATCGGCCGGTGCTGTCGCGGCAGCCGCGGCCGCTGTGTGCGGACAGGCGGTGCCACCCGCGCAGGCCGCGCCAGGTGATGCGGCAGCGAGCGTGACTGCGGCGACGTACGTGCCGCCCAGCCACGACCTGTTCTACGGCGACACGGGCTCCGCGGTGCGCAGCGTGCAGAACCGGCTGTCTCAGCTGCACTACTACCCGGGGCCGATCGACGGCGTCTACGGGCCCGACATGGAGCAGGCGGTCTGGGCGTTCAAAGAGGTGCAGGGCCTGCCGATGAACGCCTACAGCAACTCGGTGGTGACGTGGGCGTTCCGGAAAGCCCTGGTTCATCCCAGGCTTCCGAAGGTCCTGGTCAAGAACGGCGGCGCCGAGCGCATCGAGATCAACCAGAGCATCGAGGTGCTGGTCCTGTACAAGTCCGACAAGGTGCACCTGATCCTGCACGTCTCCACCGGCGGCAACTGCCTCGTCGACCAGGGCTGCGGCTGGATCACCCCGGACGGGGACTACACGGCGCTGTCGTTCCTGCCCGGCTGGGTGCAAGTGCCGCTCGGCGAGATGTACAACCCGGTCTTCTTCATCGGAACCGCGTACGCCATCCATGGCGACATCCCGGTGCCGTGGTTCCCTGACTCGCACGGCTGCGTGCGGATCTGGATGGACGCGGCGACCTGGTTCCACACCGAACTGACGGTCGGCGGCTCGCACGCCACGCCGGTCTACATCCGCGGCACGGCGCCCTACAGCAGCCTTGCGAACTTAGGCGCGGTCTTCACCGGCGCTTAACCGGGCCCATCTTCGCCAGCCGCCACCCGGTCAGCAGCGCGAAGGCGAGGGCGAGAACCAGCATGGCGGCCATGTCGATCAGCCATGCCCTGGCGGTGTGGTCCCACAGCGGGTCGCCTGAGGCCGTCCCGGTGGCTCGCGCGATTGCCGGGTTCGATGAGGCCACCGCAGTGGCTGCCCTGGCGGCCTCGTGCTGGCGGGAATGACTGGCCAGGGTGAGGGTCGCCAGCGTGACCGCGGCGGTGCCGGGCAGGCCGGCCGGGCTGGCGCTGGTCAGGCGGGCACCGTGCGCGCCCCGGCTGGGTGCGGGCAGCGACAGGCCGGTGGGCGGCAGCACCTTGTTGAGATTGGTGGTGGACGCCGCTGCCGCGAAGCCCCACCGCGACGGGGACAGCCAGGACACCTGATCCAGCCCGACCTTGCCATGCAGCGGGAAGATCCCGCCGCTCAGGACCACCTGGAACATCACGACGACCACGAGCAGCGGCATCGCCTTGTCGGAGGTGTCGACGATGGAGGAGATGAGCAGGCCCAGCGTCATCGAGGCCACGCTGAGCAGGAACATGGCCAGCATCAGCTCTACCAGCGGCTGGCTCGTGAGAACAGCGCCATGCTTGGGCAGCGGCCGGCCGACGAGGCCGACCGCGACCAGCACGACCGCCTGCAGCCCGCTCAGGATGCCGAGGATCACCAGCTTGGACATCAGGTATGCGCCGGCGGACAGCCCGGCGGCGCGTTCCCTGCTGTAGATCGCGCGCTCCTTGACGATTTCCCAGATGGCATTGGCCGTGCCGCTGAGCACGCCGCCGACGGCGAGTACGAGCAGCAGCGACGAGGCATCCACGTTGTCGGGCCCGACCAGGCCATGCGGCGAGGGAATTACCCGGACCATCAGGCCAAGCGCGATCGGCAGGCCGGCCAGCACCCCAAGGTAGAGCCGGTCGGAGGCAATGACCGCCAGGTAGCGGCGGCACATGGTGCGCAGGTGCGCGAACGAGTTCCTGCTCTTCGGCGCAGCCTGTGCCGGACGCGCGGGTGCCTGCATCGGCGTGGCGTTGTGCACCTCGGCGGTGACGTAGCGGCTGTAATACGGGGACGAGCGGAATTCCCCGGCCCAGTCCCTGCGCGGGTCGGCCTCGAACGCCTGGAACACCTCGGCCCAGCCCGGCTTGCCGAAATGCCGCAGGCCATCGGCGGGCGGACCGAAGAAGGCCACCTTGCCGCCGGGAACGAGCACGAGCAGCCGGTCGCACAGGTTGAGATTGGCGACGCTGTGGGTGACCACGATCACCGTGCGGCCGTCATGCGCGAGCTTGGCCATCTGCTCCATCACCGACTTGTCCAGGCCAGGGTCCAGGCCTGAGGTCGGCTCGTCCAGGAACAGCAGCGAGGGCTTGGTCAGCAGCTCGAGCGCCACGTTGACGCGCTTCTGCTGGCCGCCGGACAGCGCCGAGGTCCTGGTGTCAGCGTGCGCGGTGAGCGCCAGCTCCTGCAGCACCTCGTCGATCCTGCGCTTGCGCTCCTGCTTGCTGGTGTCGCGCGGGAAGCGCAGCTCGGCCGCGAACTCCAGCGCGCGGCGCACGGTGAGCTGAGTGTGCAGGATGTTTTCCTGCGGCACCAGGCCGATCCGGTGCCGCAGCTCCGCATAGCTCTTGTACAGGTCGCGGCCGTCGTACAGCACCGTGCCGTCGGTGGCGGGGGCGATGCCAGTCAGCGCGCCGAGCAGCGTCGACTTGCCCGCGCCGCTCGGCCCGATGACGCCGAGCAGGCACCGCTCGCCGAGCGGAAAGGTCACATGGTCGAGCAGAACCTTGCCGCTCGGCAGCCGGAAGGTCAGGTCCTGCGCGCTGAGCGAGATGTCACCGGTGTCGAGGAACTCCTGCAGCTGGTCGCCGAACCGGCGGAACGTCGCCGGCCCTACCCCGATCAGGTCCGTCTCCGTCACCGGCGCGACCTTGACCCGCTGGCCGTTGAGGAAGGTGCCGTTGTGGCTGTCGAGGTCGACGATCTCGAACTCGCCGCGGTTGGTCCGGCGCAGCTCGGCGTGATACCTGGACACGCTCAGGTCGGATACGACAACGTCGTTGTCGGGGGCCCTGCCGATCCGCAGCACCCTGACCGGCATCTGCACCACCGCGCTTGGCGGGCGGCTCTGATACTGACGGGGCTGCGGCACGCGCACGTCCGGGCTGGGCTGCTCTGCCACGGGCGGCTGCTGGTCCTCGGCCCATAGCGCGGTCGCCGCCTGCACCTTGACGGGAACCTGCTCGCGCTCGGGCGCGTTCACCGGCGAGCAGCGAAGCTGCGGTCCGTCGGCCGGATGGCCAAGGCGAACCGAGCAGTCCGCGGAGATCGTCACCCGCCGGACCCGCTGCTCGTCAATGAAGGTCCCGTTGGTGCTGCCGGCGTCCTCGAGCAGCCAGCCGCCGTCCTGATGCCGCAGGACCGCGTGCGCCCACGACACGCGCGGGTCGGCAAGGACGATGTCGGACTTCGGGTCGCGCCCGATGCTGTAGGTCGCCGCGCCGTCAAGCACCCGGTCGGAATCCGCGGTTCTGACACGCAGCCCCGGGCCCGAGGAGGCCCCGCCCCCTGCTTCAAAGTTCATGCGCCAACTGTAGATCCGGCGATGCCAGGAAAGGATAGGCAAGCAGGTCATTTGGCGAGCCTTAATCTATCGCCCACATTGACATTTGCGGCAGGCCGAAATGGATACTTGGAACGCCCCGGCGAGTGCGGCCGCTGTGCCCACGGCATCGGGCAGGAGGAGCCCGTGACCGATCAGCCCCCCGGCATGTCCGGCCGCCTTAGGGCCGGCTCGCAAATCGCCGGCTACCGCCTGGAAGAGCAGATCGGCATGGGCGGCATGGCGACTGTATTCCGGGCCTACGACCGGCGCCTCGACCGGCAGGTCGCGCTGAAGGTCCTGGCACCCGCGCTGGCAGAGGACGAGGCGTTCCGGCGGCGCTTCGTGCGCGAGTCGAGGGCCGCCGCCGCGGTGGACGACCCGCACATCATCCCGGTGTTCGAGGCAGGCGAGGCCGACGGCATGCTGTTCATCGCCATGCGGCTCGTCCGCGGCGGTGACGTCAGATCGCTGGTCGACAGGCTAGGCCCGCTGCCTGCGGCCCGGGCTGCAGAGATCATCACGCAGGCCGCGTCCGCGCTGGACGCCGCGCACGCCAGGGGCCTGGTTCACCGCGATGTCAAGCCCGCCAACATGCTGCTCGATGCGAGCCAGGCTGCCGACAGGCCAGATCACGTGTACCTGTCCGACTTCGGGCTCAGCAAGACCTCGCTGTCGGTCTCGGGGCTGACGTCCACGGGACAGTTCCTCGGCACCCTGGACTACGTGGCGCCCGAGCAGATCGAGGGCCGCCGCGTCGACGGCAGGACAGACCAGTACGGGCTGGCCTGCGCGGCGTTCGAGCTGCTTTGCGGTGACCCGCCGTTCCGGCGCGAGGACAGCGTTTCGGTCATGTACGCGCAGCTGAACGAGCCGCCGCCGCGCCTCAGCGCTCGCCGCGCTGACCTGGCCGGTGCGATCGACGAGGTCATGGCCAGGGCCCTGGCCAAGAGCCCCGATGACCGCTACCGCAGCTGCGGGGAGTTCGCGGCCGCGCTGCGGCTCGCGCTTGGGCCGGCCGTAGCCGGGCGGGACAGGCCCGCGGGGCACCCGGCGACCGAGATCGCCAGCCCGCTGCGCGCCTCCGGCGAGGCCACCATCGCGCCGGAACCCGTCGCAGACTCCTCGCCAGAGCGGCCGCTCGCGGGTGCCGGCCACACCCAGGCCGTGCAACAGCCAGCAGCAGGCATGACCAGCCCGCTGAGCGCACCGCGTGCGGACCGGACGGAGCCAGGGAGCGTGCTGCCCGGGCCGGCCGCAGACACGGTTCCCGGTGCAGCCGGGGCTGACGAGATGGCGCCACAGGCCAGGCGGCCGTGGTGGCGCTCCCCGCTGCCGGTGGCCGGCATCTGCGCGGTGGTCCTGCTCGCGGGCGGCGGCAGCTTCGCGCTCGCCAGCCGCGGGCACGGCAGCGGCGGGCACCATGCCGCGCCGCCAAGCTCGCTGCCCGCGGTCAGCCTGCCCGGCTGCACCACTGCGACCGCCAGCGCGCCGACCTCCGCCAGCGTCACGTCCGCGGCCGTCGCCACCGGCGGCAGCCCGTTCGGCGTCGCCGTCACGGCCGACGGCCAGTACTCCTTCGTTACCACCGGCAATGCGGTCGACGTGTTCCGCGACTCGGGCGGCCTCGCCCCGGCGCTGCTGAGCACCATCAGCGCCAGCCATGCGGGCAGGGAAGACACGATCACTCCTGACGGCCAGTTCCTGCTGGCAGCAGCGGGCAGCGGGGCCGTCGTCATCAATGTCGCCGACGCGGAGCAAGGCTCTGGGAACGCCATCGCGGGCTGGCTCACCAGTCCCAGCGGGAGCGGCGCTTTCCAGGTGCTGGTCTCGGCGAACAGCCAGTACGCCTTCGTCACCCTGCAGAACAGCGCGGAAATGGCAGTCTTCAACCTGCGGGCCGCGCTGACCCAGGGTTTCTCGGCCGCCGACTTCATCGGGTACGTGCCGCTCGGAAACCAGCCCCTCGGATTGGCGAGCGACGGCACCTGGCTGTATGCGGCCAGTCTCGGTGGCACGATCAGCGTGGTCAGCTTGGCCAAGGCCGAGGCCGATCCGGCCAGCGCGGTCGTCGCGACGGCACCGGCCGGGTGCGGCTCGGACCGCACCATGCTGTCAGCTGACGGCAGCGTGCTCTGGGTGACGGCGCGGCAGAGCGATGCCCTGCTTGCCTTCAGCACCGTCCGGCTGCGCAGCGACCCGCTGCACGCCCTGGTCGCGAAGGTGATGGTGGGAGAAGTGCCGCTCGGGGAGACGTTCATCGACGGCGGCACCAAGATCGTGCTCGCCGACTCGAACCTGAACGGGCTCAAAACCGCGGTCGCGAACCTCGCGGTCGTCGATACAGCCAGCGCCCTCGCGGGCAAGCCGGCCTTGCTGGGCTACGTGCCGACAGGCCTGGTGCCGCGGTCCGTGGTGGCTGAGCCGGGCGGCGCGACCCTGCTGGTGACCGACTATGACTCTGGCCAGATCGAGGCTCTGCGCATCGCGGACCTGCCGTGAGACTGCCCGCGACGGCGGCCCGTAAGGGTGGCGATATCGCGTAACATCTGGCCAATGAGGCACCCCCGGTGAGCGGATACTCCCGCCGCGGACGGGCATCAGGCCGTCGCCGCGGGCGGCGGTGGCTGATTGCCCTGGTTGTCCTCGTCGTGCTGCTGGTGGGCATCGACTTCGCGGCGCGGGCTGTGGCCGAGCAGGTAGCGGCCGGCCAGATCAAGAAGCAGGCCAGCCTGGCCACGAAGCCGGACGTGACCATCGAGGGGTTCCCGTTCCTCACCCAGGTCGCCGCCAGGAATTTCAGCGACGTCAAGATCGGCATCTCCGATCTCAAGGCGGGACCGGTCACGATCACCTCCATCGAGGCCAACGCCACCAACATCAAGCTCAGCTCCTATAACTTCTCCAGCGGCACGATCAGCCAGCTAAACGGCACGCTGCTTATCAACTTCGCGTCCGTCGGCAACACGCTGACCACCGTGATCGGGCCGCTCGGCTCGCTGCTCGACGGCGCGGGCCTCACCGTCTCCGACGCCGGGCCCGACGAGATCAAGGCGAGCCTGAACCTCGTCGTCACCAGCGGAACTGCCACCTGGCGAGTCACCAGGGTGAGCGCCGACGAGCTGAACATCAGCCTGGTGTCAAGCAGCGGCGTCCCGTCGTCAGTGCTGGACTCGATGCAGAACGTCAACGTGCGGATCCCGAAGCTGCCGCTCGGACTCAGCATCGACAGCGTCTCGGTCACCCCGGCCGGCGTCGTGGGCACCATCAGCGGCTCCGACGTGCCCTTCGGCAGCAACACCCCCTAGTCATCGGCAGCACACCCCTGGTCATCTCATCGGCAGCAACAGCCCCTAGTGAGGAGGACAGGATTGGGCACGGCTGGCGCACATGTCACCGTCATCGGCGGCGGCATCGTCGGGTTGATGACGGCCTACTACGCGGCTCCGCTGGCGGCGTCGGTGACCGTCCTGGAGCGGACTCACGTGGGCGACCCCGGCACCGCGTCGTACGCGCTGAGCCGGTCGGTGCGCCAGGACTACCTCGATGCGCACTACGCCAGCCTGGCCGCGCGGGCGCGCGGGCTGTGGCTGGACCTGCAGGAGCGGGCCGGCCAGCGGCTGCTGGTGGACTGCGGCTGCCTGAACCTGGCCAGTGCCGCCGTTACCCCCGATCTGGCCGGCAGCTACGGGGCGCGCACATTCGAGGTGCTCGCCGGCCTCGGGCTGCGTTGCGAGGCGCTCGATGGCGCACAGCTAGCCGCCAGGTACCCGCAGTTCCGCGCCGACGCGGGCTGGCTCGACGTGCACGCGGGCTATGCCGACGTGGCCGTGGTGACGCAGGTGCTGACCAGCGCACTGCGCGAGCGCGGCGTGACGATCCTCGAGGGTGCGGGCATCCAGTCCGTGCGCCGCGATGGCGGCCGCTGGCAGGTAGCGACCGCCGAGCGCAGCGTGACGTCCGACTCGGTGGTGATCGCGGCGGGCCTCGGTACCAACGACCTGCTTGAGCTGCTGCCGGACTGCGCGGCCTGGTTCCCGCTGCGGCCCGACCGGCCGATTGAGTCGAAGTACTTCATCCCGCCCGAGCGCGAGCTTGCCCGCTACACCGATCCGGCGCTGCCTGTCTTTGCCTACCTGGACGTGGGCATCTACGGGCACCCGGTGCTGGCGGGCCGGACGCCGGGGGTGAAGATCGGCTTCTACCACCCACCTGGCGCAGAGCTCGTGGCCAGCCCGATCAGCTCGGTGGCGGACTTCGTGGCGCACTGCATGCCGGCGCTCGCCGATGCCCCGGTGGTGGACGTAGCAGCGGCCAGCGGGGTCGACACGTGCGAGTACGACCTGGTGGCCGACGACGAGTTCATCATCGGCCCGGTGCCGGGTGCCGCCGGCGTCTACGCCGGGGTGGGCTGGCGGGGTACCGGCTACAAGTTCGCCCCATGGGCGGGCCTGGTGCTGGCGGAGCTGGCCACCAGGCACGACACTAGCTACGACATCGGCCGCTTCCGGCCGTCCAGGTTCGGCCCCAGGCCGGTTACGGAGGTAGCGTCATGACCGGGCAGCCGCCGCGCGGCATCACCGAGCGGCTCGCTGACGGCTTCGTGCTCGGCGCCGAGGGCTACGTGTTCGAGCTGGAGCGGCGCGGCTACATCAAGGCCGGGCCGTACGTGCCCG
Source organism: Streptosporangiaceae bacterium (assembly GCA_035621915.1). Classification (GTDB taxonomy): domain Bacteria; phylum Actinomycetota; class Actinomycetes; order Streptosporangiales; family Streptosporangiaceae; genus JAJYUU01. Next base: position 7,041 of record DASPWG010000261.1, on the reverse strand, counting down.
AGGTCGTGCTCGACTTCCCGGACGCCGTCCTGGAGCTGCACCGGGAGTTCCTGCGGGCCGGCGCCGAGGTCATGGTGGCGCTCACGTACTACGCGCACCGCGAGAAGCTGCGGCACGTCGGCCGCGAGGGCGACCTGGAGGCCATGAACCGGCAGGCAGTCAGGCTGGCCAGGCAGGCAGCGGCGGGTGGTGACGCGCTGGTGGCCGGCAACGTCTGCAACACCTGGGCCTATGACCCCGGCGACCCGGCGACGGCCCGCGCGGTGAAGGGCATGTACGCCGAGCAGCTCCGCTGGGCTGCCGACGAGGGCATCGACTTCGTGATCTCCGAGACCAACGACTACCTGGGCGAGGCGCTGCTGGCGCTCGAGGTAAGCCAGGAGCTCGGCCTGCCGGCCATGGTGACCCTGGCGACCAGCCGCCCCGATGCCACCTGGGACGGCTACGACTACGTGGAGGCCTGCAAGGTGCTGGCCGACCACGGTGCCGCCGTGGTCGGGCTCAACTGCGATCGCGGACCGGCGACCATGCTGCCGCTCATCACCAGGATCTGCGAGCAGGTGGACTGCGCCATTGCCGCGCAGCCCGTGCCCTACCGCACCGATGCGGGCTCGCCGACGATGCAGTCGCTGCGGGCCGACGGGATCGAGCGGGTCTTCCCGCTGGCCCTGGAGCCCTTCGCCTGCACCCGGTTCGAGCTGGCCACCTTCGCGGCGGCGGCGCGCGAGGCCGGGGTCAGCTACATCGGGATCTGCTGCGGCGCAGGCCCGCATCACGTGCGCGCGATGGCGGAGGCGCTTGGCCGTGAGGTGCCGGCCGGCAAGTACTCGCCGTCGATGGAACTGCACCCGATCCTCGGCACCACGACGGCCACCGCGGACCCGGCCGTGCTGGCTGCCTGGAACCTGTCCGGCTGACGGCCGGCATGCTGCGCCGCGCCAGCCGTTTCCGCCCAGAAGGAGCATCGCGAAGGTGAAGGTCTTCCTGTCTACCGATATGGAGGGCACGGCGGGGGTTGTCGACTGGGAGCAGTGCGTGGGTGACGGCCCGCAGGCCGAGGCCGGTCGCCGGCTGCTCCTGGCGGAAGTGAACGCCGCCATCGAGGGCGCGATCGACGGCGGCGCGACGCAGATCGTCGTCAACGACTCGCATTCGAAGATGCGCAACCTGCCGCCGGAGCAGCTGGCCGGCCAGGCCTCCTACATCTCCGGCAGCCAGAAGCCGCTCTACATGATGCAGGGCCTTGACGACAGCTTCGGGGCCTGCCTGTTCATCTCCTACCACGGCTCGGCCGGCGGGCCGGGCGGCCTGTCGCACACCTACAGCCCGCGGGCGGTGCTTGAGGCGCGGATCGATGGCCAGGTGGTGGGGGAGGCGGGCATCAACTCCCTCGTCGCCGCGCACTACGCGGTTCCGGTCGTGCTGGTCACCGGAGACGACTGCGCGTGCGCGGAGACCGCGGCGCTGATCCCGGCCATCCGCACCGCCGTGGTCAAGCGGCACGTGAGCCGGGTGGCGGCCGACAGCCTGCACCCGGAGGTGGCCTGTCAGCTCATCCGCGACCAGGCCAGGGCGGCGGTCGCGGCCGTGGCAACGGCCGCGCCCCCGGCGCTGGATCCGGGCGTGCTCGAGGTCACCGTCCGGAATGCCGACATTGCCGAGGCGGCAAGCTGGGTTCGCGGAGTAGATCGCACCGGGACGCGCGAGCTGCGGATTCAGGGTGCGGACCGGCTGGCTACCTACCGGGCTTTCTGCGCGGCGATCCTGCTTACAGCCGCCGTGGCCGAGATCGTGTGACGTTACGCAGGTCCGGCCCGGTAGCCGGGCGTTCTTGCGGAACTTACTGGGCCAATTCTCTGCCGTTACCTGGCCGCTACCGCTTACTGTTATGACTTCCGGTCCTTTGCGGATTGCGAGGCGGTTTCTGGTGCGTCTACCCCTGATTTATGAGTAGCCGGTGGTAAGTAGCTCTGTCCCGCCAGCCGCCCCGGCCAGCCGACTGCTGCCCGCGGAGTCATGGCCGGTGCGGTCCGGCTCGGTGCCGCCGCTCGCCGACCGGTACAGCGTGCGGCAGGAGAGCGCGCCCGAACTGCGGATCGAGCTTGGCCGCAGCACCGCCGTCGCCCTCGTCTCCGCGCAGCCCGGCGATGGCCCCGCGGACTGGCCGCGAGCCTGCGGCAAGACCCAGCTGGCCGCGTACTACGCCGAGGCGCAGTGGCGGGCACGCTCGGTGGATCTGCTGCTGTGGATTGATGCGAGCACCAGGGCTGGCATCCTCGCCGGGTACACCGACGCCGCCGAGGCCGTCACCGGATCACGCGCGGCCAGCAGCGCCGAGTCGGTGGCCACGAGCTTCCTGCGCTGGCTGAGCAGGACCGAGCGGCGATGGCTGGTGGTGCTCGACGACCTCGGCTCGGGCGACCTGCTCGACGGGCTGTGGCCGGCCGGCCGGTCGACCGGGCAGGTGGTCATCACCGCGGCGAGTCGCAGTGCCGTCGGCGGCCTCAGCCAGCTGCTCGTGCTCGAGGTCGGCCCGTACAGCAGGCGCGAGGCGATGAGCTACCTCGTCGCCCGGCTGTCCGCCGACCCGGATCAGCGCCGCGGCGCCATGGACCTGATCGAGGACCTGCGCTGCGAGCCGACGGCACTCGGCCAGTCGACCGCTGTCATCGCCAGCTCGCGCATTACCTGCGAGGACTACCGCGCCCGCTTCGCTCGCCGGGTGCCGCAGCTCAGCCGGGCCGGACGCGAGCCGCGGTATGCCACCGCCGTGACCTGGACGCTGGCTGTCGACCGGGCCGACCAGATGCTGCCAGGCGGGTCCACGCACGCGTGCCTGGCACTGGCCGCGCTGCTTGACGGGCACGGCATACCCGAGGCGATCTTCTCGAGCCAGGCCGCCAGCAGCTACATCTCCGGGGACCGGGGCTCGCCTCAGCAGGCCGTCGAGCACGCCCAGGCCGCGCTGCAGTGCCTGGAGCACCTGGGCCTGGTCAGCGTGGACCGCTCCACCGCGTCGGCCACGGTCAGGATGAGCGGTCCGCTGCAGCAGGCCGTGCGGGCGGCCACCCCGCAGGACATGCGCGACCAGGCCGGCCTGGCGGCGGCCGCGGCACTCCTGGAGTTGTGGCCCGCGGATGCTGTCCGGGCGTGCGCGCCGCTCGGTGTGCGGTCGAGCGCGGAGGCCCTGCGGCGCTGCACCGCGGGACTGCTGTGGGGCAATGGCTGCCATCCGCTGCTGCTGCGCGCCGGGCAGTGCCTCGACGTGGCGATGCTGACCGGGCCCGCGGTGGAGTACTGGGCCGAGCTTGCCGCGGTCAGCGACCGGGTCTTCGGGCCGGGACATCCCGACTCCATGCTGCTCGTCGAGCGGCTGATCCGAGCCTTCGCCGCTGCCGGCCGGACGGCCGAGGCCCTTGACTGGTCGCGGCGCGCGGTCGCCGAGTGGGCCAGGGCCTACGGCGGCGACCAGTCGCGGACGCTTCCGGCCAGGGTCAACCTGGGCAGGGTGCTGGTGGCGGCGGGGCTGGCGCGGGAGGCCATCGGCGTGCTGACGGCCGCGGTGGAGGACTGCGACCGGGTCTTCGGCCCCGATCACCACGAGAGCCGCGACGCGCGCGACGAACTGGCGGGCGCGTACCTCGCCGCCGGTCAGCTTGAAGAGGCGATCCGGCTGTACCGGATCACGCTCGGCGATCGCGAGCGGAGCACCGGGCCGCTGGACCCCGGCACCATCGCAGCACGCCGGGAGCTGGCCGCGGCCTACCTGGCCGATGGCCGGACGAAGGAGGCCATCTCGCAGTTCAAGCGCGCGCTCTCGGACAGCGAGCGCAGCCTGGGCGCGGACCACGCCAGCACGCTGCGCACCAGGACAGCGCTCGCCGCCGCCTATCATCGGGCCGGGCGCATGGCCATCGCGGTGCAGATGTACGAGGAAGCGCACGACGGCAGCGCTCGATCGCTGGGGGCCGACCACGAGGACACGCTGGCCTCGGCCGTGAGCCTCGGGGACGCTTACTACGCCGTAGGGCGACTGAGCGACGCCGAGAGGCTGTATGAGGATGCGATCGCGCGCAGCGAGCGCGTGCTGGGGCCAGGACACCAGATAACGCAGTCGGCGCGGTCAGGGCTGGCTGCCATTAGCGGCGCGGAGAGCTGAGGAGTACGCGGAGAGCTGAGGAGTAGACGCCTGTGTCAGCTGTCGGTAACGACGCGGTGACCAGCGATGCCCGGGGCGGGCTTGGCAGTCAGGTTGGCCTGCGCTGGCGGTCCCGCGATCCGCTTCTTCCTGCCCCGCCCGCCGAGCTTCCGCCGGGATGTGGCGCAGCGCTGCGCGTCACCGGCCCCGACGGCGAGGTGCTGGCCGCGGGGTCGTGCTCGCACTGGGAGGGCGAGCCGGACGCGCTGGACATGACCTGGGGTGCCGCCCGCCGTTTCGAGCTGACTGCCTGGGTGGCCGGGCCCGGCGGTGCCGACGTGACCGGTGCGCTCGACAGCCTGCTCGGGCAGTGGCGCGAGCACCTGGCCGGGCTGCCAGATGCCGGCGCGGCGGACACCGCCGCCGTGGTGAACTGGCCGAGCCGCGACGTCGACGGGGCGGTCGCGCTGCTGCGCCGCGGCTTCGCGCCGCTGGCGGTCATCGCGGCACGGGTCACGGGCGCCGACCCGGACCAGCCTGCCGCGCCCGGCCCGGCTGGCGGCGTCGTCCCGCCTGGCGTGCGGATCCGGCGCGCGGGCCCGGCGGACGTGGACGCGGTGGTGCGCCGCGGGCTGGAGGTCGTCAGGTTCGACGCGTACTTCGGCGGTGTGCAGGAGCGGCCTTCCACCGCGGAGGCACTGCGCCGCGAGTTCGCCGCGATGCTCGCCGCGCCAAGGCCGTGGATCTGGCTGGCCGAGCGCGACAGCGAGGCGGTGGGCATGCTGGCCGCCGAGCAGCCCGAGCAGGCGAGCTGGATCGCCCCGCTGGCCCGGCCGGCGCCCGTGTCGTACTTGCTGCTGATGGGCGTGCGGGCAGGCGAGCGCGCCAGGGGGATCGGCGCTGCGCTATCGGCGCGGCTGAACGAGGAGGTGCGCGCGGCCGGCGTGGCGCTCACACTGCTGCACTACGCCCAGGTCAACCCGCTGTCGGCACCCTTCTGGAGCCAGCAGGGATACCGGCCCTTGTGGACCTGCTGGGAGACCAGGCCGCCGTTGTGCGTCCGCTGACCGCCACCTGACACTGCCGTTAGCTGACACTGCCGTTAGCTGACACTGCCTGCTAAACCGCAGCAGAAGGCGCCCGCACCGTGACGGCGGCGCGGGCGCCCTTCTTGCCCCGTGGGCTGGGTGACTTGCGGTGGCGCCGCGCGCTAGCCCGCCTGCGCCTCCGTCTGCCCCTCGTCGTGCTCACGGCGGATCCGGAAGAACGACGACTTCAGCCCGAACCTGGCGATGAACATGAGGACCACGCCCACGGCCAGGATGCCGATGCACGATGCGATTTCCGGCCGGTACGCGCTGCCCGCCTGGCGCAGCGACTCCACCACCATCCAGATCAGGAACACTGCCGCGGCGACCGGCAGCAGGCCGAGGATGACGGCGTCCTTGATGCTGGCCAAGATCCGGCCCCGGTAGTAGGCGACCGTCGCCAGCGCGGTGAGCACGTAGAACACGGCGAACAGCAGCCCGGTCACGTCCACGACGTAGTCGAAGGCGGACTGCACCGATGTGGTGAGCAGGTACACCCAGGTGAGCGCGATGATCAGGAAGCCCACCAGGATGCTGGCCCAGACCGGCGTGTAGAACCGGCGGGAGACGTTGGCGAGGAACTCCGGCAGCACCCGGTAGCTCGCCATGCCGTAGACCAGCCGGGCGGTCAGCACGATGCCGGTGCCGGTCGTCGCGATAACCGACAGGGCAAGCGAGAGCGCCATCACCTTGGCCCACGAGCCGCCACCCAGGGCGTTCGCGATGTACACCAGTACCGACGCGGAGTTGGCCTGCAGGTTCTTGGGCGAGACTGCGCCCTGCAAGCCAACTGTGGAGAACGTATAGATGATCGCGAGGAACGCCACCGCCAGGATGGCGGCCCGGCCCGGGTTCGCGCGCCGGTGCTTCACTTCCTCGTTGACGTACACGGTGCCGTCCCACCCGGTGAACATGAACACCGCGGCGAGGAAGCCACCCACCAGGCTGCCCTTGCCGCCGATGCCAGTCAGGCTGAACCAGCCGTGGGTGATCGCGAAGGTGCCAGGGTGGTGGTGGAGGGTCGCCACGAGCGCCCAGGCGGCGATGCCGATCAGGATGCCGTACTCGATGATCGCCATGCCGACCTGTGTCCGGGCGGTGATCTTGATGCCGACGACGGCGATCACCAGCATGACAACGCCGACGGCCGTGCCGATGGCGATGTTCCCCCACGTGCTCGTCGAGTTGGAGCCGAAGACCGCCAGCACGGAGGGACCGAGCACCTCGACGCCGCTCACCGTGGCAATGATGTACGCGGCGATCATGAGCCAGCCGGTAAGGAAGCCCAGGTACGGGTTGATTGCGCGGCCGACCCATTCAAACGAGGCGCCGCAGTTGGCATTCCACATGTTGAGGCGCCGGTAGGCGTTGGCAATAACGAGCATCGGAATTGCCGTCAGAATGATGATCGGCCCGCTGCCGTACGCCGTCGCGGCGACGATCAGCGCCAGCGTCAGCCCGACCGAGGCGGCCGGCGCTGATGAGGCCATCCCGATGACCGTATCCTGCGCTACGCCGATCGCGTCAGGTTCGAGTCTGCTCTGCGGTGCAAGCGAGGCTCTCGCAACCGTGGTGGGTGAGTCCGCCATCCGTTGTCCTCTCTCGCCCCCGGATCATGTGGCGGTGCACATCACGCGTTTACCGCCGTTACGGTTAAAGGCCCATACGACAATCAGTTAGGCGATAGTAGCGTTTATATTCGATGGTCGATAGGGCATATGGCGGATGTTCCGTCACAGTTGGCCCACGTGTCAGCCGGCCAGTCTCTTTTCCCACGCTCGGTGGGATCGCCGGAGCGCGGAGCGCGGCATGACC
>DASPWG010000260.1:0-4467 GCA_035621915.1 Streptosporangiaceae bacterium | reverse complement strand
CGGCCGGCGACCGGGCACAACTGGACCGGCTCCACGCTCGACTGGCGGGCCTGCCCGGCTGAATACGGCGCCATCTGGTTTCACGATGACGACCTGGCTGACGCTGGCTGGTCACCGACGTTCAGCTGGCACGTCCCTGAGGACATCCGCAGCGGCATGTACGCCGCTCGCCTCACGGCGGAGGATCACGAGGACGTGATCCCGTTTTACGTCCGGCCGGCGGTTGGCGCGAGCGCTGCGCCGCTGGCCGTCCTGTTCCCCACGTTCACCTATACGGTCTACTCGAACTTCTACCATCCGGCCCGTTCCGCACCGGATGGCGCGCTGGACGAGGTCGCCAGCGCCTTCCTCGGCCAGCACCGCGAGCTTGGGCTGTCGCTGTACTGCAAGCACCGGGACGGCTCAGGCATGTGCTTCGTCTCATCCCGCCGGCCCATGATCGACCAGCGGCCCGGGCACCGGATAGTGACCCGGGGGAACGCCGGCCGTGAGGTGAGCGGGGACTTGTATCTGCTGGACTGGCTGGAGCACGCGGGAGTCGCCTACGACGCGATCACCGACGATGACCTGCACGCCGAGGGCGCGGGTCTGCTGCGGCCGTACGCGGGAGTGGTGACTGGCGGGCACCCCGAGTACACCAGCGAGGAAATGCTGGACGCCCTGGCCGACTACCTCGACGGCGGCGGCAACCTGGCCTATCTGGGGGGGAACGGCTTCTACTGGGTGACGACCGTTACCGCGGGCGCGCCGCACCTGCTGGAGGTCAGGCGGGGTCGCAGCGGATCCCGGACCTGGACCGGTGAGCCCGGCGAGGGCCATCACTCGGGCGGTGAGCCAGGCGGGCACTGGGTTGACCGCGGCCGCGCCCCGCAGGCGCTGGTCGGCGTCGGATTCTGCGCCCAGGGCGGTGGGTCAGGTGCCGGCTATGACCGCACCGCCGACAGCCATGACCCGCGAGCCGCGTTCATTTTCGACGGCATCGGGCCGGACGAGGTCATCGGCGACTTCGGCCTCAAGCTCGGCGGCGCCGCGGCGGACGAGCTGGACCGGGCCGAACCCGCGCTCGGCACGCCGCCCGGCACTCTCGTCGTGGCTACGACGCGCGGCAAGCATGACGACTCATACCAGCGCGCGGTCGAAGAGGTCGAGGAGATGACGGCACGAGCAGGCGGCACGCAGTCCGAGCACGTCCGCGCGGACATGACCTACCTGGAAACCCCCGGCGGCGGCTCAGTCTTCAGCGTCGGCTCCATTGCCTGGAGTGCCAGCCTGAGCTACAACGGCTACGACAACAACGTCGCCAAGATCACCGGCAACGTACTGGGGAAGTTCGCCTGCCGGCGTAGTGAGGCCAGGCCATGACGCGATACCTGACCTACCGGTTGATTCACTCCGTGATCGTGGTCGTCGGAGTCACGATCGTCGTGTTCCTGCTGCTGCATCACCTGCCCGGCGGGCCGGCCCGGGCCATACTCGGGGCCAAGGCGACGCCGGTCACGATTGCCGCCTTCAACAAGCAATATGGCCTGGATAACCCGCTGCCCGTGCAGTACCTGAACTATGTCGGCCAGTTGTTGCACGGCAACCTGGGCTATTCCTACAAGCTGAATATCAGCGTTGACTCGCTGCTCGCCCTGGACCTGCCGAAGACCCTGTTCCTGGTCGGCATCTCGTTCCTGATCTCCGTGATCGTCGCCGTGCCGATTGGGATCGCCCAGGCGATCCGCCGTAACCGGATGCTTGACCACGGCCTGACCGGCGTCTCTTTCCTGCTCTACTCGATGCCGACGTTCTGGCTGGCGCTGCTGCTGATCGACATCCTCTCGGCCCGACTGCGGATCTTCCCGCCCGAGGCGCCGCAAGGGACCACACTGCCGCAGGTCCTCACCGATCCGCTCGCCCTGGTGCTGCCGGTCCTGACCCTGGTGCTGATCAATTTCGCTCTGTTCAGCCGGTATATGCGGGCCTCGGCCATCGAGAGCCTGGCGCAGGACTACATCAAGGTCGCGAGGTCGAAGGGACTGCCCGAGCACAAGATCCTCTGGAGCCATGTGCTGCGCAACTCCATGCTGCCGATCGTCACGCTGCTGGGGCTGTCGCTCCCGTGGCTGTTCACGGCCGGCCTCGTGATCGAGCAGATCTTTAACTATCCGGGAACGGGCCTGTTGTTCTTTACCTCGGCCCAGAACCAGGACTATCCGGTGGAGCTGGGAATCGCCATCATCATCGCGGTCACGACCGTCGCCGGGAACCTGCTGGCCGACATCGCCTACGCGGTGCTTGACCCCCGCATCAGGTACAGCTAGGGACACCGCCGATGACTATGTTCTCGCACCCGGAAGACACCGTCGCGGTCACCGAGTCAGCCCCGGCGGGCGGCGTTGCCCGCTCGCGCAGCCGCGTGCACATCAGCGTCCTTGGCATCATCGGCCTGACCACCATCATCGCGGCCTGCTTGTTCTGCTTCGTCGGGCCGCTGTTTTACCACACCAGCCAGGTGGCGTCGAACCTGGCCGCGGCCAACCTTCCGCCAGGTTCCGGCCACCCGCTCGGCACCGACGACAACGGCTTCGACATCCTCGGCCGGCTGATGGTCGGCGGGCAGAGCTCACTGGAGATAGGTGCCGCGGTCGCGCTCCTGGCCACCAGCGCCGGTGTCATCTGGGGCGCCATCGCGGGCTTCTACGGCGGCTTCGTGGACGGTCTCATGATGCGCATCGTCGATGTCATCCTGGCCGTGCCCGCGCTGTTCTTCCTGCTCATCCTGGCCACCAGCGCACCCCCGAGCATGCTTGAGCTGATCATCGTGCTGTCGTTCCTGGCCTGGCAGGTACCGTCCAGGCTGGTCCGCGGGGAGAGCCTGTCGCTGCGCACGCGCGAGTTCGTGCAGGCGGTACAGGTCATGGGCGGCGGGTCGGCGAGAGCGGTAATCCGCCACATCATCCCGAACACTGTCTCCACGATCGTGGTGAACGCGACCTTCCAGGTAGCCGACGCGATCCTGATCCTGGCGGTGCTCAGCTACCTGGGCTTTGGGCTTCCGCCGCCGGCAGCTACCTGGGGCGGCATGCTCTCCGACGGCTCGAGCTACATCTTCGCCGGCTACTGGTGGCAGATCTATCCGGTCGGAGTGCTGATCGTCATCGTCGTCGTGGCGTTCAACTTCCTCGGTGACGCGCTGCGAGACCTGCTCGATGTCAGGCTGAGGTGAGCTGCCGATGAGAGACGCGGGACCGGCGCAGATGGCGGCCTCGGCGCGACGCGACGGGCCCGGCGGGCGCCCATGACCGTGCTGGAGGTGCAGCACCTGCACACCGAGATCCGGCTGCGGGATTCAACCGTGCATGCCGTCGATGGCGTCAGCCTGGAAGTCGGCGAAGGCGAGACTGTCGGCCTGGTGGGCGAGTCGGGGAGCGGCAAGACCATGATGGGCACGTCGGTGATCCGGCTGCTGCCGCCGGGCGGTCGCATTACCGCCGGCCATGTCCTGCTCGAAGGCCGTGATCTGGTCCAGCTGCCGGAGGCCGAGATGCGCTCGGTACGCGGCGGCGAGATCGGCATGGTGTTCCAGGATCCGATGACCTCCCTGGATCCCACCATGCCCATCGGGCGCCAGATCGCCGAGAGCGTGCGGCAGCACAAAGGCGTCAGCCGCAAGGCAGCGCTGGAGCGCGCCGCCGACGTGCTTGCCCTGGTCGGCATGCCTCGTCCCGCTGAGCGACTGGGCGAGTACCCGCATCAGCTTTCCGGCGGCCTCCGGCAGCGGGTCATGATCGCGATGGCGCTCGCGAACGAGCCAAAGCTGCTGATCGCCGACGAGCCCACGACGGCCCTGGATGTCACCATCCAGGCGCAGATCCTGGACCTGATCGACAGCCTTAAGCAACGGCTCCAGATGGCGGTCATCCTCATCACTCATGACCTCGGCGTGATCGCCGAGCGGGCCGACAAAACCTATGTCATGTACGCGGGCCGGATCGTGGAGCATGCGTCCACTGACCGGCTGTTCGACCAGATGCGCCATCCCTACACCGAGGCCCTGCTGGCCTCCATCCCGAAGGTGGACCAGGATGCCCGGCACCGGCTGTATTCGATTCCTGGCCTGCCACCGGAGTTGACCGGGACGCTTACCGGGTGCCGGTTCGCGCCGCGCTGCCAGTACGCGCAGGCCGACTGCCGGGAGTCGGACCCGCAGCTGAGCGGCCCCGACCCGGCACACGAGTTCGCTTGCTTCCACCCGACGCAGACCAGCGCAGACGACGTCGAGGCCATTGACGAGCTGGGCCGCGCGGAGGGTGCGGCGCAGCAACGCCAGTCGGCAGCTACGCTCGCCGCCGTCACGACGCCAGCCGCCGGCACCGCTGCAGCCACCGACGGCGCCGCGGCTGGCAACGGCAGCGAGCGCCCGCTTCTGCAGCTGGCTGGCGTGTCCAAGGTGTTCCCGGTGACGGCGGGAGTCCTGCAGCG
>DASPWG010000259.1:0-17350 GCA_035621915.1 Streptosporangiaceae bacterium | reverse complement strand
GCCTACGATAAATATCAATTATTCCTAGTTGCAAAGTAGATATCAGTCCGGGAGCCGGCGGCTGATTCTGGACAATGCGGGCCTGGCCAGACTGTGATGCCAATGGCTGAACCGGCCTGGCCGCTCGGGACAATGCGGGCCTGGCCGGACTGTGATGCCAATGGCTGACCTGGCCTGGCCGCTCGGCGACAGTGTCAGGCCTGGCAGCCGGTTTTGTCCCGTCATCGACGGCCGCGAGGCCAGTGATGTCCGCTGGTCCTGCCGTATTGACGGCGGACCTGCAGATCCCCCGATCGCCATGCGCTGACCGAAGCTTGGTTTGCGGCAGGGACAAAGCGGGTGCGCGCCGGGGAACACCCCTGCACAGCCCGCAGCCGGGCATTGCCCGCGCCCCGGCACCGAACCGCGGCACCCTCCGGCAGTCCAGCCGGGTGAATGGGGCGGGCACCCGCGGCGGGCCACAGGGAGATCATCGTGCAGAGCCATCTTCACGCCGGGGTATCGGCGAGCGCTCATCCGCCAGGTGCGCAGGCACGCGAAATCCAGGCCTCTGGCATCAGCGTGCAGCGGGGCGAGGTCCTGGTCCCCACGCACATCGGGGTGGCCGACCATGGCCTGCTGAGCTGCCCAGCCGCCCCGCTGGTGGCGGGATTCCTGCAGCGCAAGGGCTGCCAGGTACGGCTAGAGCCGGTTCCGCACTGCGACGACCCGCAAGGCGGCCGGGGCGCACTGCTCTACCTGGCCACCTGTCCGCAGGAGGACGGCGCCACGGTGGCGATCGCGGCGGCAACCCCACCGGAGGAGAAGCTAGCGGCTGCCTTCGCCAGGTCGGCTGTCGAGGAATGGGCTGCTGTGGCTGGCGGCCGGGCGCTGCTGGCCGGCGGCAGCCCGTGGTGCAGCGGCGCTGAGCACGCGGTGGCCGCCTGCCGTCAGGCCGCCGCTGATCATGCAGGCACGGGCCGGAAGATCTGGCTACTCGGCCCGCCGGTGCTGCCGGTCGAGACCGCCCGCGAACTTCAAGCTCTCGGCGCCATCGAGGCCCCGTCGCTTGCCGACGCTCAGGCCGGTGACGTGGTCGTGTTCCCTGCCCACGGCGTGCCCGCGGAAGTCCGGGTCGAGGCGGCCGAGCGGGGGCTTACCGTCATCGACGCGACCTGCCCGGTGATTGCCAGGGCCCAGGACACCGCGAGCCGGCTGGCCGACCACGATCAGCACCTGGTGCTCATCGGCCCGCAGGGCGCCGCCACCGTCCCCATCGCGAGCCGGGCAGCTGGCCACGTGACCGTCCTGGAGACTCCGGGCGGGGCTGCCGCGATGCGGGTGAGTGATGCCCGCCGTGTCGCCTACATGGTGCAGCCCGGCATCCCGGTCGAAGCGGCGGCGGGAGTGGTCGGCGCGCTGCGTGCCAGATACCCCGCCGTCAGGCCGCCCGAGCCAGACGGCCTGTGCTACGCGGCGTCGGACCGCGCCGCGACCGTCCGCGCGGTCGCGGCGGGAAGCGACCTAGTCTTCGTGCTCGGTGACGCCCAGTCGCCCGACGTGCGCCAACTCCTCGCCCAGGTCCGAGAGGCCGGCGCCAAGGCGCAGCCGATCGGCGCGGTGTCCGAGATCACCCCGGCCATGCTGGCAGGGGTCATGACAATCGGCACGGTCGAGTCGACGTCGGCTCCGGCCGGTCTGGCAGCGCAGGTCATCGCGGCGCTGGCCGGGCTGGGCCAGCTGAGCGTGGGACGCCGCCAGGTCAGCACGGAGGTGGCTGGCAGGGTCCGCTAGCGGCCGCCGGTCCGGCGCGTATGCCGCGCCTGCCCAGTCAGCCTCATGCCCGGCGCCAGGCCCTGCCGCGGCTATCCAGAAGAAGCGCTTGACAGGCCAGCCTCGGCCCTCGGCGTCTCTCTTGACCAGCGACGACGGCCGCCAGCTCTGGGACGAGCGGCAGTCCGCCAGGTAGGCTCAGGCGCCATGACGGGCAAACCGGGCGGCAGGGACACTGGGGCCGACTCGGAGCCCGGTAGCCCGGCAAGCTCTGGCGGCACCTTCGCCGCTCGACTGGCCGCGGGCCAGTTCGCCGTCACGGCCGAGATCGGACCCCCTCGCGGCGCTGACCTGGCGCCTGTCACCGAGAAGGCTGCCCGGCTGCGCGGCCACGTCGACGCGGTCAACATCACCGATAACCAGAGCGCGGCCGTCCGGCTGTCCAGCCTGGCCGGCAGCCTCGCGGCAGCGCGCGCTGGAGTCGAGCCGATTATGCAGCTCACCTGCAGGGACCGGAACCGGATAGCGCTGCAGTCGGAGTTGCTGTCCGCAGCCGCTCTCGGCATCCCGAACGTCGTGATCATGACGGGTGACCACCCGAGGCACGGAGACCACTCAGATGCCACGCCGGTCTTCGACCTCGACAGCTCCCAGCTGCTGAGGGTGGCCACTGCCATGCGCGACGAGGGCACGCTCATGTCCGGCGGCGAGCTACGGCCGGCCCCGGCCTGGCTGCTAGGCGCGGTCGAGAATCCGCCCGCGCCGGCCGGGGTCGCTGGCGCGGCGCCGGCCGATACCGCCACCCGCCGGCTGGCCTCGAAGATCGACGCCGGTGCCCAGTTCATACAGACGCAGTTCGTCTTCGACCCGTCCGCCTTCGCCGGATGGATGAGCCAGATCCGGGACCTCGGCCTGCACCAGCGATGCGCGATCCTGGCCGGCGTCGGGCCGGTCCGCTCCCTGCGCGCGCTCGCGCACATGCAGCGAATCCCCGGCGTGCACATCCCGGACCAGGTCGCCGACCGCCTCACCGCAGCGGGCCCCGATCACATCAGGACCGAGGGCGAGAAGCTGTGCGCCGAGATCATTGCCGCGCTGGCCGAGATACCGGGGCTGGCCGGCGTGCACGTGATGGCCATCGGGGCCGAGAGCGTCATCCCGGCAATCCTGGCGGAGGCCGGCCTGCGCTAGCGATAGCGGCCCGGCGGGACAAGCCACCCGGCCTGGCTGGCGCGCCGCGGTCACCAGAAGCACCGCGGCACGCAGGCCAGCGCTCAGTCCCTGAACGTGGGATCTGCCCCATGGGGCCTGGACACCCGGCCCTTGGGCTCCTCCCACTCCTCTGACCGGCCGAACGCGGTCAGGTCGAGCAGCCCGTAAGCGCCGCCGAGATGGTCGGTACCGCGCGCGAACGTCGAGTACGTGTGGAACACGCGGTCACTGTCGCGCACGAAGCAGCTGAAGCCGGGCACCTCACCCTCCACCGGATCCGTCTTGCCGTCCTGCGGCTCGTAGTTGTAGACAGCGGGCGCGATCGCGGGGTCGACCGTTGCCTGGAAGTCGTAGTTGAAGTCGCTGTCGCAGGAGGAGTACCAGTCGAACTGCCAGCCGCGGGCTGCCTGCAGGGCCGCGAGCTTTGCCCGCGGCGCACGCGATACTCCCGCGAACGCGGTGTTCCTGGAGTTGAGGTGCCGTATCAGCCCCGGCGCCAGCTCGTCGAGCGAGGCGGAGCAGCCAGGACACGCAGCCTCCCACTCGGGATCGAACATGATGTGCTGGACGATCAGCTGCTGGCAGTCGCCGAAGAGGTCAGCCAGCGTGACGGTGCCTGACGGGCCTTCGAGCACGTACTGCTTGTCGATCTCGACCATGGGCAGGCGGCGCCGGTCGGCGTTCAGCGCGTCACGTTTCCTGGTTAGCTCCTTCTCCCTGGCGAGCAGCTCCTTGCGCGCTGCCAGCCACTGCTCGCGGGTCGTGATCTCGGGAAGGCTCATTGCGGTATCTCCGTGTACTTTCTGGCCGGGTTGGCGGCCATGGACTGATTTCCACTCCTGGCCAGACGACGAACAGGCATAGCCTCAGATGGACAAGCCACAGCAGCTATCAGACCGCAGTCGGGCCGGCTGGGCGTCGTTTCGTTCTTAATTCAGTGGAGGCGCGATGCGGTACATGCTGATGATGTTCGGATCAGAGACCGCCGACTACAGCCCGCCCGGCCTGCACGACGAGCCGTGCTGGATGCCCTGGGCCCGCGAGATGGAGGCGCGTGGCGTGGTGCTGAAAGACGGGGCGCAGCTGCAGCCGAGCAGCACGGCCACCACCGTGCGATCGGCCGAGGACGTGCTGGTGGCTGACGGGCCGTTCGCGGAGACCAAGGAGCAGATTCTCGGCTACGACGTAATCGAGTGCGAGAACCTTGACGAGGCCATCTACGCCGCGTCCCGGCACCCGGTGGCGCAGTACGGCGGCACCATCGAGGTCCGGCCGATCCTGGCGACGGCGTGACGGCAGGTCAGACCGCACTGGCAGAGGCCGCAGTCGCCGGCGCATTCCGGCAGGAGTGGGGCCGGGTCGTGGCAACCCTGATTCGGATGACCGGCGACTGGGACCTTGCCGAGGAATGCGCGCAGGATGCGTTCGCGGCGGCCGTCGCGCGATGGCCGACCGACGGCATCCCTGACCGGCCAGGAGCGTGGCTCACCACGACGGCCAGGAACCGTGCCCTTGACCGGCTGCGCCGGAGCAAGACTGAGGCGGCGAAGCTGAGCGAGATCGCCGCGCTGTCCAACTCCGGCGAGCCGGGCGAGATGGATGACAGCGGCGTGCAGGACGACCGCCTGCGGCTCATCTTCACCTGCTGTCACCCCGCCCTCACGCTCGAGGCCAGGGTCGCGCTGACGCTGCGCACGCTTGCGGGCCTGACCACGGCGGAGATCGCCAAGGCGTTCCTGGTGCCTGAGCCGACCATGGCCAAGCGCCTGGTAAGGGCGAAGAAGAAGATCCGTGACGCCGGAATCCCCTACCGCGTGCCGCCCGAGCCACTGCTGGCCGAGCGCACTAGCGGAGTGCTCGGAGTGCTGTACCTGCTGTTTAACGAAGGTTATGCAGCTACTGCTGGAAACGACCTGCTCCGCCCCGATCTCAGCGGTGAGGCGATCCGGCTCGGTCGGCTGCTGACCCGCCTGATGCCGGCCGAGCCGGAGGTGGCCGGGCTGCTGGCGCTCATGCTGCTGCAGGACGCGCGCCGCGGCGCGCGGCTGGATGACGACGGCGAGCTGGTCAGCCTGGAGGACCAGGACCGCTCCCGGTGGGATCAGGCGGAGATCGCGTCCGGGCGGGAACTGCTGGACGCCGCACTCGCGCGCGGGCGCGCCGGCCCGTATCAGCTGCAGGCCGCCATCGCCGCCTGCCATGCGAAGGCGGCCCGCGCGGCGGACACCGACTGGGCGCAGATCGCGGTGCTCTACCAGCAACTCGGCGAGCTGGTGCCATCGCCGGTCGTGGCGCTGAACAGGGCAGTCGCGGTCGCGATGGCGGACGGTCCCGCGGCCGGGCTGGCCCTGGTCGACTCGCTGGCAGCGGCGGGCGACCTGGCGGGCTATTACCTGCTCCCGGCGACCCGGGCGGACCTGCTGCGCCGCATGCACCGCCGCGCGGAGGCGGCGGCGAGTTACCGGCAGGCACTGGACCTGGTCGCGACCGAGCCTGAGCGGCGGTACCTGACACGACGGCTGGCCGAGGTCGCCGGCTGATAGCTTTGGCAGCCGGAGGTTCCCCGTGCTCTTTCCGACATCGCTCGTCGGCAGTTACCCGCAGCCTGACTGGCTGATCGACAGGGACAAGCTGGCCGGGCGGTTCCCGCCCAGGGTCAGGGCCAGGGAGCTGTGGCGAGTCGCGCCGGAATACCTCGACCAGGCGCAGCGCGATGCCACCCTGCTGGCAATCCGGGCGCAGGAAGATGCCGGGCTGGACATCATCACCGACGGCGAGATCCGGCGGGAAAGCTATTCCAACGCCTTCGCGACCAGGCTGGACGGCATCGACATCGACAATCCAGGCACCGCGCTCGACCGCAGCGGCCATCCGAATCCGGTGCCGCGGATCACCGGGCCGATCAGCCGGCGCGGGCCGTCCGGCGTGGATGACGTCCGGTTCCTGCGCGCCCACACCAGCAGGACCATCAAGATCACGGTGCCCGGCCCGTTCACCATGGCGCAGCAGGCACAGAACGACTACTACCCGAGCACGGAAGCGGCGGCATTCGGGTACGCAGCGGCGGTCAATGCCGAGGTGGCAGACCTGTTCGCGGCCGGGGCGGACATTGTGCAGCTCGACGAGCCCTACCTGCAGGCCCGCCCCGAGGAAGCCAAGAAGTACGGCGTGGCCGTCGTCAATCGCGCGCTAGAGGGCATCGGGGGCACCACGGCAGTGCACCTGTGCTTCGGCTACGCGGCCATCATCCACGACCGGCCGTCCGGCTACTCGTTCCTGCCCGAGCTCGCGGCCACCTCGGCTGACCAGATCTCCATCGAGACCGCGCAGTCCGGCCTCGACTGCTCGGTGCTCGCCGCCCTGGACGGCAAGACGATCATCCTTGGCGTGCTCGACCTCAACGATGCCGAAGCGGAGACCGCTGAGGTGATCGCCGATCGCGTCCGGCGGGCGCTGCCCTACGTGCCGGCCGAGCGCCTCGTGCTCGCGCCTGACTGCGGCATGAAGTACCTGCCGCGGGACTCGGCCAGCGGCAAGCTCGCCGCCATGACCGAGGCGGCGCGGCGGTTGCGCGCCGAGTTCAGTAGCTGACCTCCGCCGGCCCGGTCCCGCCCTGGGGTACCCGCAGGCTCACCCCGGCGGCCGCTAGACTGGCTAGCTCGCCCGGCCGGGCATGCCAGCCCAGCAGCCCGCCCGAGAGCGCCCAGGGGGCCGGTCTCATGGGCCCCTGAACCCGTTGGACCCCGGCCGCCACACGGGCGGCGTGAATCAAGTATTCTGCGGTTACCTGGAGAGATTTGACGACAGCTTGGCGACCAGGACAAAAACGCCTAAAGAGTCTCGCGCCACGCTCGCGCCGCTCTGGGTAGCTGGGAACGGAGGAGCGAGGTGGCGGCAGGCATCGCAGCCCTACGGCAAGCACTGGACCGGCGGATCCTGGTCCTGGATGGTGCCTGGGGCACCATGCTGCAAGGCCAGGGGCTGACCACTGCCGACTACCACGGCGAGAGGTTTGCCGAGCACGGCAGCGACCTGACCGGCGATCCTGACGTCCTCAACCTGACCCGCCCGGACGTCGTGCTCGACATTCACCGGCGCTACCTCGCCGCCGGCGCAGACATCACGACCACCAATACCTTCACCGCTACCAGCATCGGGCAGGGCGACTATGGCCTGCAGGCGGCGGTGCGGGACATGAACCTGCACGGTGCCAGGCTCGCCAGGCAGGCCGCCGACGAGGCGGACGGCGAGCGCTTCGTGGCCGGCTCGGTCGGTCCGCTCAACGTCACCCTGTCGATTTCTCCCCGGGTAGACGACCCCGCCTTCCGCACCGTCTCGTTCGACCAGGTCAGGGATGCCTACGCGGAGCAGATCAGCGCGCTCGCCGAAGGCGGCGTCGACCTGCTGCTGATCGAGACGATCTTCGACACGCTGAACGCGAAAGCCGCCATCGCCGCGGCCCGCGAGGTGGCGCCTGACCTGCCGCTCTGGATCGCCGTCACCATCGTCGACCTGAGCGGCCGGACGCTGTCCGGGCAGACGGTCGAGGCATTCTGGTCCTCGATCGAGCATGGCAGCCCGCTGGTCGTCGGGGTGAACTGCTCGCTGGGCGCGGGTGAGATGCGCCCCTACGTCGAGGACCTGGCCAGGCTGGCGGACACCTATACAAGCTGCCATCCCAACGCCGGCCTGCCGAACGCCTTCGGCGGCTACGACCAGCAGCCGGACGAGACCGCCGGCCTGCTGCGCGGCTTCGCCGAGGCCGGCCTGGTCAACATCGTCGGCGGCTGCTGCGGAACCGGACCCGAGCACACCAAGGCGATCGCGGCCGCTGTGACCGGGCTGCCGAGGCGCCAGCTGCCGCGTGCGCGCGCAGGCTCGCGCTTCAGCGGGCTCGAGCCCTTCGAGATCAGCCAGGACACCGGATTCGTCATGATCGGCGAGCGGACCAACGTGGCAGGCTCTGCCAGGTTCCGCCGCCTCATCGAGGCCGGGGACTTCCAGGCAGCCACTGACGTGGCGCTTGAGCAGGTGCGCGGCGGGGCGAACCTGCTGGACGTCAACATGGACGCAGACCTGCTCGACGGCGAGCAGGCCATGACGTCGTTCCTGAACCTGATCGCGACCGAGCCGGAGGTCGCCAGGCTGCCCATCATGATCGACAGCTCGCGCTGGAGCGTGCTGGAGGCCGGGCTGAAATGCGTGCAGGGCAAGGGTGTCGCCAACTCGATCAGTCTGAAGGAAGGCGAGGAGGTCTTCCTCGACCAGGCCCGCCAGGTCCGCAGCTACGGAGCCGGGGTCGTGGTGATGGCCTTCGACGAGGAGGGTCAGGCAGACACGGTCGAGCGCAAGGTAGCCATCTGCGGCCGGGCCTACGACCTGCTGACCGAGCAGGCCGGATTCGACCCTGGCGACATCGTCTTCGACCCCAACGTGCTGGCGGTCGCCACCGGCATGGAGGAGCACAACAGCTACGCCAAGGCGTACATCGACTCGCTCCCGCTGATCAAGCAGCGATGTCCGGGCGTGCTCATCAGTGGCGGCATCTCTAACCTGTCGTTCTCCTTCCGCGGCAACGACGTGGTCCGCGAGGCCATGCACTCGGCGTTCCTGTTCCACGCCATCCGGGCAGGCCTGGACATGGGAATAGTGAATGCAGGACAGCTGGTCGTCTACCAGGACATCGCCCCTGACCTGCTTGAGCTTGTCGAAGACGTCATCTTCGACCGGCGGCCCGACGCCACTGACCGGCTGGTGGCCTTCGCGGACACAGTCAAGGGCAGCGCGACCAAGCGCGAGGTCGACCTGTCCTGGCGGGACGCGCCGGTGGAGAAGCGGCTGGCCCACGCGCTGGTGCACGGGATCGTGGACTTCATTGAGGCCGACACCGAGGAGGCGCGGCTGGTCGCGGACCGGCCGCTTGAGGTGATCGAGGGCCCGCTCATGGAGGGCATGAAGATCGTCGGGGACCTGTTCGGCTCCGGCAAGATGTTCCTGCCCCAGGTGGTCAAGAGCGCGCGGGCAATGAAGCGGTCGGTTGCCTACCTTGAGCCATTCATGGAGGCGGAAAAGGAGCGCGGGCAGCACGGCGGCGGCGCGGCCCGGACCCAGGGCAAGATCGTGATGGCCACCGTCAAGGGCGACGTGCACGACATCGGCAAGAACATCGTCGGGGTGGTCCTGGGCTGCAACAACTATGAGGTGATCGACCTCGGCGTCATGGTGCCGGCCGCCACGATCCTGGACACTGCGATCGCCGAGGGCGCGTCCGCGGTGGGCCTGTCCGGCCTGATCACGCCGTCGCTCGACCAGATGGTGAACGTCGCCGAGGAGATGCAGCGGCGCGGCATGCGGCTTCCGCTGCTGATCGGCGGCGCCACGACGTCCAAGCAGCACACGGCGGTGCGGATCGCGCCGGCCTACGACAACCCGACCGTCCACGTGCTGGATGCCTCCAGGGTCGTCGGCGTGATGTCCGACCTGCTCGATCCGGAGCGCGCTGTCACGTTCGACCAGGCCAACCGCTCCGACCAGGAACGCCTGCGCCGTCAGCACGCGGCCAGGCAGCAGCAGCCGCTCGTGCCGATTGAGCAGGCCAGGGCCAACCGCGATCGGCTGAGCTTCGATGACCTGCCAGTGCCATCGTTTACTGGCACCCGGCTCGTCGAGCCGGGCCTGGAAGTGCTGAGCGAGTTCATCGACTGGCAGTTCTTCTTCACAGCCTGGGAGCTGAAGGGCAAGTACCCGGCCATCCTCGAGCAGCCCGCGGCGCGGGAACTGTTCGACGACGCGCAGGAACTGTTCGCCGAGATCATCAGGGACGGAACGCTGCACGCGAGCGGGGTTTACGGGTTCTGGCCCGCTCATTCCGACGGCGACGACATCGTGGTCGACGGCGGCCCGCGCTTCCCGATGCTGCGCCAGCAGCTTGCCCGTTCCGACTCACGCCCGAACCGCTGCCTGGCCGACTACGTCGCCCCGGGTGGCGACTACCTCGGGGCCTTCGCGGTCGCCATCCACGGCGGGGCCGAGCTGGCCGGCCGCTACGAGGCCGAGCGCGACGACTACCGGGCGATCATGGTCAAGGCAATCGCCGACAGGCTCGCCGAGGCCTTCGCTGAGTACGCGCACCTGGCGGCGCGGCGTGCATGGTTCGAGCCGGATGCCCACCCGGTGATGGAAGACCTGCACGCCGAGCGGTTCCGCGGGATCCGCCCGGCCTTCGGCTATCCGGCGTCGCCAGACCACACGCAGAAGCAGGCACTTGTCGACCTGCTCGATGCGGGCCGCGCGGGCGTCGGGCTGACCGAGTCATTCGCCATGACCCCGGCCGCGAGCGTCAGCGGCCTGATCTTTGCCCATCCGTCGTCGCGCTACTTCAACGTCGGCCGGATCGGCAGGGATCAGGTCCAGGACTACGCCGCGCGCACTGGCGGCTCGGTCGCGGAGGTCGAACTCTGGCTGCGGCCTAACCTGTCCTACGACCCCGCGTCCTGATGTTGCTGGGCGCTGATCGCTGCAGCGCCGCCGGTCGCCCGGCATGCCCAGCCGAGTCCGCGCCGCCGGCTGCCGTACCCGGTACTTAGGCATCTTTCGCTTGGGCGGCTAATTAACTGTGTGTAAGGTTTCGGCGCGCGTGCGCGATATCCAGTCCGGACAGAATGATTCCGGACGCGCCGCGTTCCTTCGGCCCCGAAACCGCGACCGGGCGGCAGCGGAGCTTTTATAGACGGTCAGCGACGGCCGCGCGAGGAGCATTTAGACCTCGTTCACGTTACGGCCTTAGGAGACCACATGCTTCGGCGGTGTTCGATCCCCATCGCGATCCTGTCCCTCGTAATTTCCACGATGCTCGCGGCCGGCACGGCTTCGGCCGCGCAGCGAGCGCACCCAGGCACCACCCGCATCAAGCCGGGCGCATTCGTCCACGCGTACCAGCCGGGCGGACCCATGGACCGCGCCGAGTCCGGGGGCCTTCCAGGGCGCCGCTCGTCCTCCTCCGTCCTGAGCACGAACTGGTCGGGATACGCCGTGACCGGGTCTTCTGGCACGTTCACCAGCGTCTCCGCCAGCTGGACGGAGCCGACCGCCACCTGCCCGGGCAGTAGCGGAGGACACCACGGCCGGGGTGGCGGCGGAAGCACCGACCAGTACGCGGCCTTCTGGGTCGGCCTCGACGGCTACAGCAACGACACCGTGGAGCAGACCGGCACGGACTCGGACTGCGACGGGACAACGCCCGACTATTACGGCTGGTACGAGATGTATCCGGCAGGCCCGGTGTATTTCACGAACACTATGAAGGCCGGTGACTCGATCAGCGCCTCGGTGACTTTCAGCGGAACGGACACGTACACGCTGGTGCTTACGGATAGCACTCAGGGATGGACGCAGACAATCCTCGAGACCGAAAGTGGCCTGGCTCGCGAGTCCGCCGAGGTAATTACCGAGGCGCCTTCGTCGAATTCAGGAGTTCTGCCGCTGGCTGATTTCAACACAGTGAACTACACCACGGCGGCAGACACCGAAGGCAGTGGCGCGTCTACATCGCTGGGCACGCAGAGCCCCATCGAGATCACGATGGTGGACAACAGCGGCGCAGACAAGGACTCCACGAGTTCGATCTCCTCATCCGGAAGCTTCAGCAACACCTGGATCAGGTCGACCTGAGCTCTCGGGTCTAGGTAAGCCAGAAGGTCCGCTCCCTGCAGGCACCTGCAGGGAGCGGACCTTCTGTCATCTGACTAGCCGAGTTTCACGGCTGACCACCGAGAATCAGTGGTGGTGGTGCCGACCGTGGTTACGACCGTCGGAGCCACCGTTGTAGCCACCGTTGCCACCGTTGTAGCCACCGTTGCCACCGTTGTCACGGCCGCCGTTGGAGCCACCGGTCGGGTCGCTGCAGCTGGGGTCGTTGCCACCGTTGTTACGGCCGCCGTTGGACCCGTTGTAGCCACCGTTGCCACCGTTGTAGCCGGGCGAGGCGTCGGTCTTGGCGTCGCTGCGGCCGCCGTTGTAGCCACCGTTGCCACCGTTGTAGCCACCGTTGCCACCGTTGTCACGGCCACCGTTGCCGCGGCCACCGTTGCTCGGGTCGCAGCTGCAACTCGGGTCGTTGCCACCGTTGTTACGGCCGCCGTTGGACCCGTTGTAGCCACCGTTGTCACGGCCGCCGTTGCCACCGTTGCCACCGTTGTAGCCGTGCGAGGCATCGGTCTTCACATCGGAGCCGCCGCGGTTGCCGCCGTTGTCACGGCCACCGTTGCCACCGTTGTAGCCACCGTAGCCACCGTTGTAGCCACCGTTGCCGCCGTTGTCACGGCCACCGTTGCCGCGGCCACCGTTGCTGGGGTCGCAACCGCAGCTGGGGTCGTTGCCGTTGTTACCGTTGCGGCCGCCGTTGTAGCCACCGTTGCCGCCGTTGTAGCCGTGCGAGGCGTCGGTCTTCACATCGGAGCCGCCGCGGTTGCCACCGTTGTCACGGCCACCGTTGCCACCGTTGTAGCCACCGTTGCCACCGTTGTAGCCACCGTTGCCACCGTTGTCACGGCCACCGTTGGCACCGTCACCGGCACAGCCACAGTTGCTGCCGTTGCTGCCATTACCGCCGTTGGTACCGCGCGTCGGGGCAGTGGTAGTGGGAGCAGTGGTGGTCGGCGCCGTGGTCGTCGGCGCATGGGTCGTCGGCGCCGTGGTTGTCGGAGCAGTGGTCGTCGGCGCCGTCGGGTCCGATGTCCTAGTTGGGAACCCGCTCGGGAACGAGGACGGGTTGTAGGAATAGCTGCCCGTGTATCCCGCATCCGGCACGACGTCGCTGCTGCCATAGCCGTTATACGTGCCATGGCTGCTGCCGCCGTTGTACCCGTTATTCGGGCCGCCGCTGTTGTTGTTGCAATTATAGGTGTTGCCACCGCCACTGCCACCGAACGTCGGGACGTTCGCTGCGAGTGCGGCAGCGCCCGAACCAATGCAGAGTGCCACCGCGGCACCCAGCACTAGCGGGCGAATAGCCTTGCCGTGCATGAACGATACCTTCCTGTCTCAGTTTGGCCCGCGCTCTGCGCTGGCGGACCCTTCGATCCTCACATTCCTCGGGGAAATACCGCGAGGAGTCTCTGGTACTGATACGGCATCCGCAAATGCGGGTGCACAGCCGGAAGGACGCGAATTGCAGACTTAACCCGCATGCCATCAGCTGCTGGTCGGCCGGCATTTCGGTATTGCCCGGACATGCGCGCGGTCAGGCGCGCAGCCCTGCCGGTCCAGCTCAGAGCCGCCAAGCTCAGAGTCATCCCTAAAGACCTGGTGCCGATCGCGTGCGACCGCGCATTGCCGTAACGCAAATGCGGCTGCCAGTGGAGACGCGTCCAGCATCCGGCTTCATGACGGCTTATGCTTGCGCCCGTAGAAATGGCAGGGCGCAGGCAGTGTCGACCGCCAATTAAATAGTTCCGGAACATGCCTGGCCGTTCCCCCGAGATGACCTGATGGCTTGGAAGTAGCTCTGCGTTGGAGAGGCTAACAGACTCCGGACGTACTAATTGAAGTTCTGCTGGATATCAACCTCAGGACTTCAGAAGATGCAGCGGAATGTATCAGCATCTGCCTGGGCAATTGCCACAATGCCGCTCGGTACAGCCGACGCAATCTCCGCGGCTTTCCAGATTAGGTCGACATGCCGACTATGGCGATTCACCTTTAAATGACAGTGAGTCAGCGCGTGCGTGGATCTACTGGACTTTCCAGGCCGTCCTCGGCGCAGTGCGCTGACGCCTGGTCGACATGCCGAACTGGCGTGCAGCGATCTACCGGGCATCGCTGGCTGGTCGTCATGAGCACAGCTCAGTCAGGGAACTGATCCGCGGACCCGGCCAGGCAGCGTGCCGGTCGGCGGCCCCACTCTGATGCCAGTCCGGGCCGGCCAGCAGGACGGCACGCATTCCCACCGAAGATGCTCCGGCCAGCTCATCACCGCCGCCGTCGCCGACGTACAGGCACTGCGCCGGATCGGCAGCCAGGTCGGCGGCGACCTTGCGGAAGAGCCGCGGATCTGGCTTGCGGGTCCCCTCCATGCAGGAGAAGACCGGAGCGTCCACGGCGGCGGCTAGCGGCAGCCGCGGCCATGCGTCCGGGAGCTCCTGCGTGCAGTCGGACACCAGCCCGATCTTCAGGCCGCGCTGGCGCAGCCGGGCCAGTACTTTGAGCGCCTCCGGCCGGAGGGAGAACATCGCCTCCTGCAGCCGCCGCCGCGTCCGGCTGGCGTCGTCCAGCTGAATTCCGGAGAGGGTTATGCCGAGCCTGTCAGCGAGTGCCTGCATGGTCTGGCGCACGCCGCCCAGCGTGCCGGAGATCCGATCCGGGAATGTGTCGTCCAGCACGCGCGACATCGCGTCCGCCGGCACTCCCATCACCTCAGCGAGCCGGGCCGCGTTCGCAGCCCACGCCTGCCCCGGACTCATGGGCGTGAGCGTGCCGTAGAAGTCGAACACCACGGCGGTGCGGCCGGCCAGCAGCTCTCGGCTCACCACGTCATCCTGGCCGACCGGTGCCGTCGGCGCCAGCGCCGGCTAGCAGGCCGGCGCGACCTGCACTTGCCTGACGCGGCGCGGATCGACCAGCATGGCAGGAACCTCCGCGACTTGAACAGAGGCAGCCACGATGAGCAGCGGACCACGGTCCAGCCCGCCACGGCCTCCACGCCGCCCGGCCGACCTGCTGACCTCGGCGATGACTCGCCAGCTCAGGCTCGGGCCGAAACGCACCAGCGTTACCGTCGAGCGCGCGGTTCGAGTGCCCATGCGCGATGGCACGATACTGGTGGCCGATCATTACGCACCGGTCACGCCAGCGGCCCGGCCGACCATCTTGATGCGCTGCCCGTACGGGCGCGGCTGGCAGATGAGCCTGATGGCGCGCCCGTTCGCCGAGCGTGGCTACCACGTGCTGCTGCAGAGCTGCCGCGGCACGTTCGGGTCCGCCGGCGTATTCACGCCGGGCAAGGACGAGGCAGCCGACGGTCAGGACACCGTGGCGTGGCTGCGCCGGCAGGACTGGTTCGACGGCCGGCTGGCGACCGTCGGCGCGAGCTACCTCGCGTTCACGGCCTGGGCCCTCGCGCTCGACCCGCCGCCCGAGCTTTTCGCCATGGCGCTCCACATCAGCCCGCACGACCTGGCCACCGCCGGGTTCGGCCAGGGTCCGTTCGAGCTGTACAACCTGCTGATGTGGAGCGACCTGATGGCGCACCAGGAGCGCCTCGGCGCGGTCCGCATGATATGGCGGACCATGAATGCCGACCGGCGGCTCGCCCCGGCACTTGCCAGGCTGCCGCTGGCGGCGACCGGCGCGTCGCTCGGCGGCGGTGCGCCGTGGTATGCAGACTGGATCGCTCATGCCGATCCGGCCGATCCTTACTGGTCCGACTACAGCGCCGCCGCAGCGCTGGAGCAGGTGACCGTGCCGACCTTGCTCATCAGCGGCTTCCACGACTTCTTCGTCGCGCAGACCATGGTGCAGTACCAGACGCTGCGCGACAGGGGCGTGCCGGTCGGGCTCACCGTCGGCCCGTGGAACCACATGACGCTGGATATGGGCGTCGCCATCCGCGAGACCGTGGCCTGGCTCGATGCGTTCAGCGAAGGGAACGCGCCCGCTTCACCGCCGCGCCCGTCTGCCGTACGGGTGTGGACGTCCGGGGCAGATGCGTGGCAGGAACTGGCGGACTGGCCGCCGCGCGCTGCAGTCCGCCAGCCGCTCTACCTGACATCCGATGGCAGCCTGGGCAGCCAGCCGTCCGCCGCCGGGGCGGTGACCTCGTTCCGCTACGACCCTGCCGATCCGACGCCCTCGGTGGGCGGCCGGACTATGTCGATGCGGAGCGGCGGAAGCCAGGACAACTCCGCCCTGGAAGCCAGGCCCGACGTGATCACCTTCAGTACCCCGCCGCTTGAGCGACCGATCCAGGTGGCCGGGGTGCCGGAGGTGGTGCTGTACCTGAGCTCCGACAACCCTCATCACGACATCTTCGCCCGGCTGTGTGATGTCGACGAGCAAGGCATGTCCCGCAACCTCACCGACCAGATCATCAGGTCCGAGCCCGGCGAGGTAGCGACAGACATGCTGCGGGAGATCAGCATCGCTTTGACGGACGTGTCGCACGTCTTCCTGCCAGGGCACCAGATCCGGCTGCAGGTCTCCGGCGGCGCCCACCCGAGGTTCGCCCGCAACCTCGGCACCGCGGACCTGGTCAACGGCCGGGCAATGGTCCCGGTCACGCATCGCATCCGGACCGACGCTGAGCACCCGTCGGCACTGGTGCTCCCGGTGCTCGGGACCGGCGGGGAGGACAGGGCGGCTGCCGCGGACTCTCCCGGCCGGGCAGCCTCCCAGCGCTAGCATCGGAGAATGGCCACGGACCAGAGCATTGCCGACCTTCTCGCGGCAGCCGAGGAGGCACTGGCCGAGGCCGGCTTCAGGACCGGCGACTTCGCGGCGGCGCGTGCGGCCTTCCAGCAGGCGCACGACGCGGCCGCGGAAGCCGGCGACGCGGTCGGCCAGGCCCGAGCCCTGGCCGGGCTCGGCATGGTGGCGCATTACGAGGCCATCCTCGGCCTGATGGACGGCGCCGCCGTAGACAGTGCCGACATCGACGCGGAAGAGAAGCTCTTCAGGCAGGCGCTCGCGCTCTCGGCGGAGAATGACTCGGCTCAGGCACTGCTCGGCCTGGGGCTGGTCTTCCACGTCCTGCACAGCGACTGGATGACGGCGATGCCGTACTTCTGGCAGGCGCTGGAACTAGTCAGCGTGCCGGGTACCGACGCCGGCGAGTACCTGCGCTCCGAGGTGCACCGGCACGTGGGTTTCTACTTCCTCGCCGAGGATGTGCAGCCGGGGGTGGCCATAACCCACCTGCAGATCTCGCTCGACCTGCGCGAGCAGCTTGGCGACCCGCGCCGAATCCCCAGCGGTCTGGTAGCGCTGGCGGAGGCCGAGCTTTCCGCAGGCCACCGCGACCAGGCGGTTGAACTCCTCACGCGTGCGGTGGCCCAGGCCCGGGAGGCCGGGCTGCTCCCGCAGTGGGTCAAACACGCCGAGAAGGCTCTGCACGCGGCGCAGGCAGCACCGGAGACCGCTAATGCGCCGGACGCAGAGTCGGACGCGGAGTCAGACGCAGCGCCGGACGCGGAGTCGGAGCCGGACGCGGCCGAGGCGACCGGCGACGACTCGCCAGCCAGCGAGTGACGGCTCAGCGCGGCCGGTAGGCACGCAGGAACACGCGCGCGCCGCTGGTCGCCATCTTCTTGATCTCTTCGTCGGTCATCGGGCGAGTGCCGTAAAACGAGCGGTTGTTCATCTGGCCCATCGTCAGCGCGAACAGGTGATTGGC
>DASPWG010000258.1:0-20353 GCA_035621915.1 Streptosporangiaceae bacterium | reverse complement strand
GGATGCCTTGAAGTTCGGGGCCACCTCGTTATAGCAGTCGATCATGCGGTCGGCGTAGGCCTCGAGTTCCGCGGTGTGCGGCTCGAGGTTCCAGTCCTGCGGCACCCACTGGGTGAACAGGGACATGATGTGGTTGCCCTCCGGGCAGAGCGTCTTGTCGAAGGCCGTCGGGATCACGCCGTCGCTGAACGGCCGGACCGCGGGCTTGCCGTCGCGCGCGTCGAGGAAGGCGCGCTCGATGTACTCCATGGTCGGAGCCATCTCGACCGAGCCGGTGTGGTGCTCCTGCAGCTCGATGCCGGGGTCGGCGGTGAAGTCCGGCAGCTCGGCGAGCGCCAGGTTGATCTTCACGACGCCGCTTCGCGTCTTCCAGCGCTCGATGTCGGTGGCGAAATCCGAGGGCAGGTTCTCCCGGCCGACCTGGTCCAGGAACGCGATCCGCGGGTGCAGGGTGCTGACAATCACCTTGGCCCGGATCTCCTCGCCGCTGGCCAGCGCGACTCCCACGGCCTTGCCGCCCTCGATGAGGATCCTCGCGACCGGCGCGTTCACGCGGATCTCGGCGCCGTTAGCCCGCGCGGCCAGCTCGATGGCGTCAGCGACCGCGCCCATGCCGCCTTCCTGGAAGCCCCAGTTGCCGAGGTGGCCATCGCCGACGTCGCCGATCGAGTGGTGCGCCATCACGTACGCGGTGCCCGGCTCGTACGGGCCGGCCCAGGTGCCGATCACGCCGTTGACCGCAAGCGCCCCCTTCACCTGTGGCGACTCGAACCAGTCGTCGAGCAGGTCGGCGATGCTCATGGTCATCAGCCGGGTGACGTCGCCGATCGTGCGCACGTCGAGACCGCGATTGCGCCAGGCCAGCTTGAGCGTGCCCGCGAGGTCGCGCGGCTTCCGCGAGCCGATGTTGGGCGGAACCGTGAGCAGCAGCGGGCCAAGTATGTCCGCGAGACCGGCCAGCCAGGCGTCCCACTTGGGCATGGCGTCCGCGTCCTTCTTGGACCACTTCGAGACCGACTCGTAGTTCCGCTTGGCGTCATCGGCATAGAGCTTGATCGAGCCGCCCTCGGGAAACGCCTGGTAGTAGGGCCCCATCGGGTAGATCTTGTAGCCGTGCCTGGCGAGCTGAAGGTCGTTGATGATCGTCGGCGGCAGCAGGCTCATCACGTAGGAGAGCCGGGTGACCTTGAACTCGGGCGCGTCCGGCCATGGCGCTTCCGTCGTCGCAGCCCCGCCGGTCTTGTACCGGCCCTCCAGCACCACTGTCTTCGCCCCGGACCTGGCCAGGTAGGCACCGGCGACCAGCCCGTTGTGCCCGCCGCCCACCACGATCGCGTCGTAGCTTGCGGTCATGATTCCGCCTTCCCTCGCGTTCCCTCGCGTGCGGGCTGCGCCCGCCGCCCCGCGGCCGGCAGCCGCAGCCCGGCTGGCATAGCCCGCCTGGCGGCAGCGCGCTCGGTCCGCACTGAGCCCACATAAAAATGTTTGACTGAACGTTCAGTCTAGAGTTCTGCTACGCTGTCGGCAAGAGGAAGCCCATGGCAGCAATGGCACGAACGCGCAGACACAGGGCGGCAGACCAGGAAGTATTGCCGCCATGAAGGGAATTGCCGGGATGCCGGACCGCGCAGGCGACGGGGCCGAGAACGGCCACCCCGACCACGTGGGCAACGACCACGGGGGCAACGACCACGGGGGCACCGCCGATCAGCGCCGCGCGCAGATGCTGCATGCCGCACTGGAGATAATCTCCGAGCGCGGTTACGCCGATACCAGAATCGCCGACGTGGCCGAGCGCGCGGGTGTCAGCCCGGCGCTGGTCATCTACTACTTCAAGACCAAGGACCACCTGCTGACCGAGGCCATCAGGTACTACGAGGACCACTGGTACGAAGTAGGCAAGCGCCGGATGACCGAGATGACCTCGGCGGCGGCGCGGATCGAAGAGATCGTGGCCATGAGCTGCCTGGCCGAGGCCGATCCAGAGCCGGGGACCTCCTGGTCGCTCTGGCTGGATTTCTGGGCGCAGGCAGCCAGGAATCCCGAGGTGGCCAGCGTCCGGCAGAAGTCAGACGAGCGCTGGCGCGACCTCATCTCCGAGCTAGTGCTGGCCGGTCAGGAGGGCGGGGAGTTCCGCCAGATCGATCCGGGAACGTTCGCGATCTCCCTGTCCACGCTGCTCGACGGCCTCACGATCCAGATAGCCCTGGATGATCCGGTAGTTGACTCTGTGGGTGCTTTTGAGCTAAGCATGCAATTCGTTGCGGAACAGCTCGGCTTCAGCTGGACACCGGGACGCGGCCGGGAGGCTGGCCGTGAACAGAAAGCCCAACGACAGAAGGCCGATTAGCACAGATATAAGTGCCGAAGGGTAGGTGCCACGCGATGGCTGGTGGCCGAGTCGAGCTCGTCTCGCTGACCAAGCGCTTTACCGAGGTCGCAGTCGACAACATCGACCTGCAGATCTCCAGCGGCGAGTTCTTCTCGCTCCTCGGGCCTTCTGGCTGCGGCAAGACGACCACCCTGCGGCTGATCGCCGGGTTCGAGCAGCCCACGGCCGGCAAGATCCTGCTGGACGGCGCCGACGTCTCCACGGTTGCGCCGCACAAGCGCAATGTGAACACGGTCTTCCAGAGCTACGCGCTGTTCCCGTTCCTCACGGTCTATGACAACGTTGCGTTCGGCCTGCGCAACAAGCACCTGCCGAAGGCCGAACTCGAATCCCGCGTCTACTCCGCGCTCGAGCTGGTGAAGCTCCGGCAGTTCGAGCGGCGCCGGCCGGGACAGTTGTCCGGCGGCCAGCAGCAGCGGGTCGCGCTGGCCAGGGCCCTGGTGCTGCAGCCCGCCGTGCTGCTGCTCGACGAGCCGCTCGGCGCCCTGGACGCCAAGCTGCGCCGCTCCCTCAAGGTCGAGCTCAAGGCGCTGCAGGAACAGGTCGGGATCACATTCCTGTACGTGACGCACGACCAGGAGGAAGCGCTGACCATGTCGGACCGGCTCGCGGTCATGCGCGATGGCAAGATCGTGCAGATGGGCGTCCCGACCGCGGTGTACGAGGAGCCGGCGGACACCTACGTGGCCGACTTCCTGGGCGTCTCGAACCTGATGGAGGTCAGTGTGGTGTCGCGCGGGCCGGGCGGCCAGTGCGAGATCCGCCTGGGCGACACCGTTCTGACCTCCGAGCACGGCGGTCACGACGCGCCGGACAATGCGCACGCCGTCATCAGGCCGGAGCGAGTCAAGATCGAGGACTTCGGCTCAGCGGGCCCCAACCGCGTCCCTGCCATGGTCGAGCGGCTGGTCTACCTGGGCTCGGCCACGCAGGTCTTCCTCCGGCTCGCGGCCGGCGCCGACGTGCAGGCCCTGCTCAGCAACGACGGCAGCCAACACAAGCTCGCGCAGGGCACTCCCGTGCACGCTTACTTCGCCCCTGACGCGCTCCGGGTGCTGAGCGGCGGGACAAGCGCTGCCGACCTGCACGCCGCCGCGGCCGAAGAGATGCCCCAGGCCAGCTAGCCCCGCACGCCAGCTAGCCCCGCACGCCGGCAGACCCCCTTAGCCGCGGCGCTGGCCTCGACTCCATGACAGTTTGAGTCATTTCTGCGCCGGTTATGTACTGGTTTGTCCCACACAAATTGTCATGGTTTCGCTGTGAGCCGCCCGCCGGGGCACTGGCAGCTGTCGCCGCGTACCCGAACTGGTCGCCCCATACCCGAACCGGTCGCACGTGCCCGAAGCGGCCGCCGCGCACGGGCGGCGGTGGTCCCACTCGGCCGACAGTGGCTGGGGCATGACTTTGTGCGAGTTTCAGTCATGATCGCGTCCGGTATGTACCGGCTTGCGTTCCTGAAACCACACAATGTGGGATCCGGGCCGCCAGACGACAGTGCCGGCCTGCTGGGCAGGCCGGCACGGGTCGAGCTGGGCTCTAGAAGATCACGTAGACCTTGCGGATGGTCTCGTGGATGTCCCAGGTGCCGGTCCAGCCGCGCGGGAACACCGCCGTGTTGCCCGCGGTGACCTCGATCGGCTCGCCATCGTCCGGCGTGACCGTCATCCGGCCCGCCACGATCTGGACGAACTCGTGCGTCTCCAGCTTCCAGCGCGACGGGCCAGGGGTGCACTCCCACACCCCGATCTCCTGGTCCCCGTCCTGCCAGAGCGTCAGGCCGGAGGTCGTCATCTCCTCGCCGGTGGCCTCCGCCAGCGGGCCCCAGTCCTCTAGCTCCGCGGTCACGGCCGAGGCCAGGTACGGCGTGATGTCACTCATCTTCTGCTCATTTCCTTTCGGGGGTTAGGGCACGGCCTAGGAGAGGGTCAGCTTGCCGGGCGCCTGCGGCGCGTGCTCGGGGAACGGCAGCGCTATCGGGTCGGTGCCGAGCTTGCTGTTCCCGGCGTCGTCAAAGCGATCCAGCCCGAGGTCGCCAACCTGCGTGACGTCGGACCTGCCGGTCAGCGCAACGTCGGCCGCGGCCCGTGCCACCGCCGGGCCCCACATCATGCCCGCCCCACCCGCGCTGGCCACGGTCACCCCGGCCAGCACCTCGTCCCTGACGATGGCCGGGCCGATGATGGGCAGGTGATCGGGCGTGTAGTCGATGGTCGCGGCCCAGACGCGGCGCAGGCCGAGGTTGGCCGTCACCGGCACCAGGTCCGCCAGCCGCTGGCGCATCAGCGCCAGATAGGGCTCGTCGACGCTCACGGTCTCGCCCGGCGGCTCGTCCGGGTTGCTCATGCCGAACAGCAGGCCGCCCTCCTCGGGCCGCCAGTAAAGCCCGGCCGCCAGGTCAAAGACCATGGGAACGCGCTCGGCAGCGAGGTCAGGGTGCGGCTCGGTCACGGCGACCTGGTGGCGCACGCCGCCTGCCGGGATCCTGATGCCGGCCAGCCCGCCGACCTGGGCCAGCTCAGGGCCGCCGGTCAGCACCACCAGCGGCGCGCTGACCGGGCCCGCCGAGGTCTGCACCCCGGTGACCTGCCCGGCGGAGTACGTCAGGCCGGTGAAGGTGACGCGCTCGCGCACCTGCACGCCGCTGGTGGCTAGCGCCACGGCATAGGCGGTGACGTTGCGAGGCGGGGTGAGATACCCGTCGTCGGCGCAGTAGGTGCCGCCGAGCGTGCGGCCCGGCGCCAGCGTCGGGTTCAGCGCGTCCAGCTGGCCTGGCTCCAGCCAGCGGACCCGGAGCCCGAGGCCGGCCTGCATCGCCATCCGCTCGCGCGCGGCGGCGACCTCGGCCGCGGTGAAGCACGGCAGCAGGTAGCCCTGAGGCGTGAAGCCGGAGTCGATGCCCAGCTCGTCTGGCTGGCTCAGGTAAAACTTGCGGCTCCATTCGCCAAGCTGGACGGCCCAGGGAGTGCCGCCCTGGGTGCGCACGATGCCGGCAGCGCGGC
Organism: Streptosporangiaceae bacterium; assembly: GCA_035621915.1. Classification (GTDB taxonomy): domain Bacteria; phylum Actinomycetota; class Actinomycetes; order Streptosporangiales; family Streptosporangiaceae; genus JAJYUU01. The sequence continues at coordinate 14,962 of DASPWG010000258.1, read as the reverse complement.
TGCTCGCGCCCTGGCCGAGGGTGCGCTTATCGAGCAGGACGACTCGCTCCAGCCCGCTGCGCCGCAGGAAGTACGCGCACCAGCCGCCTACTGTTCCGCCGCCGACGACGATGGCGTCAGCGGTGTGGACGGGCTCGCTCACATCCATCTGCACCGCCCGATACTGGCATAGACTGAACGTTCAGTCAACACAAGATGAGGTTACCAGCGAAACGGCCGGAAGCGGCGGGTGCACGCTGGCAACCGCCGCTCCCGTTTCCTTGCTAAAGGCAGAGCCTTCTCGCTTCGGCTAGCCGTGGCGAGAGCGCAGCCACCCGCGTTGCTTGTAGCCGTTCCTCTTCCGGTGCCGGCGGATGCTGGTCAGGGCCAGCATCGTCGCGCACACGGCGCAGATCGCCATGGCAGCCTTCATGAAGCGCATGTGCGGATTCCCTCCCCCGTTGTCCTACAGGCGCCCGCTCGTGCAATCCTCCCTAGCCGGGTGCGCCGGCCGGCACGACGGCGCTGTAGATCAATCCGGCAGGTACCCGGCCATCTTCCTCGACAAACTCGGCCGGACGGCCGCCGCGCAAGTGCGCTCAGGGCGTAGGGGACGACGCCGAGTTTGCGGCCGGTAGCGCCGGGAAGAGGCGCCGGCCTCACCATGAAGGGCACGCCGATCACCGACAGGCAGCCGGAGAAGACCAGCAGCACCACCCACGGGCCTGGGCCGGAACCCGCTGGCGGGAGGCCGTGACCGCTATTGGCAGCCGACGGCAACTAGCCTAGACTGAACGTTCAGTCAAACTAGAGGGGTGCCATGTACGGCCTGTCAGCCGAGGATCTGCAGATTCAGGGCAGGGCCCGCGGGTTCGCCGACGAGCTGATCCCGTTCGAGGTCGAGGCCGAGCTCAACAACGGCGAGCTGCCCAAGGAGGTTACCGCCGCGCACAAGGCCAGGGCCATCGAGCTCGGCCTTTACGCCACCAACATGCCCGCGGAGCTGGGGGGCGGCGGCTGCACGGCGCTCCAGCAGGTACTCGTCCAGGAGCAGGTGGGCAGGGTGACCAACGCCCTGGCATGGGTGGTGGCCACTCCCCCGTCCTGGCTGCCCGCCGTGGCGACCGGATACCAGCTGGAAAAGTTCGTGCTGCCGACGGTGCGCGGTGACCGCGAGGAGTGCTACGCCATCACCGAGGAAGACGCCGGCTCGGACGTCGACGCGATCGTCGCGACCGCGCGCCGCGACGGCGACGAGTACGTGCTGAACGGCGAGAAATGGCACGTCACGTCGTACAACACGGCCGACTTCGCGTTCTTCCAGGGCAAGCTGGCGGGCGGTGAGCACGACGGCGAGCATGCGATGTTCCTCGTGGACCTGCCGAGCCCCGGAGTGACGGTGGTGCGCACGCCCGCCTACACCCACACGATCAGCCACCATCACCCGATCGTGGCGTTCACCGACGTCCGCGTTCCGGCGGCGCACCTGGTCGGCGCCGAGGGCGACGGCATGACCTTCGCCTACGAGTGGTTCAGGTTCGAGCGGATGATGGTGGCCGCGCGCTGCCTCGGCGGCGCGCAGCGGCTGGTTGACGAGATGACAGCCTTCGCACGGAAACGAAGGGTTCAGGGCCGGCCGATCTCGCAGCTTGGCGCGATCCAGGCCATGCTCGCCGACAGCCTCACCGAGCTGTTCGCGGCCCGCTCGCTGGTCTACGAGACCGCCCGCGGCATCGACGCGGGGGCAGATGTCAAGGTGCAGCACGCGCAGTGCTCGATGGCCAAGCTCTACGCCTCCGAGATGGCCGGCCGGGTGGCTGACCGTGCGGTTCAGGTGTTCGGCGGCCGGGGCTACATGCGGGAGAACGTCGCCGAGCGTTTCTTCAGGGAGCTGCGGGTCGAGCGGATCTGGGAGGGCACCAGCGAAGTCCAGCGATCTATCATCGCCGACCAGATGATCAAGCGAGGGCCTGGCACGCTCGCGTAGGTGCGGGTGTCCTGCCAAGCTGGCGGCGGGAAGAGGCCGACAATTAGTAAGCCGTCATGCGGCATGTGTTAAGTCACGCCCGTGGGCGGACATCAGTGGTCCTCTTCCCGCCTGCAGCCAGCGTCGCACCGGGCTCGGGTCAGTGCAAGGCGTTCCCGGCACAAGTTCGCGGTGTCTGCGTCACAGCCTGCCGTTCGCCCGCAGCATGACCAGCGCGTCCACCGTCATGAACCCGCGCCAGTCGGCCGCGGCGGCCGGAGACCACGCCGGCCAGTTGAATGTCCAGCCGCCATCGTCGCCCTGGCTTGACGCCAGGTGGTCCAGGTGCGCGTCGATGATGGCGGCGTCGAACAGCTGTCGGCCGAGTGAACTTGGGGTACCCGCGAAGGTCAGCGGGCCGTGCACCTCGCCTGGCGCGGCCGGATCCAGCTCCACCAGCTTGTGCTCGATCAGCAGCGGCCCCACCGTCTCGAACGCCCGCTGTGCCCTGTCCCGGTCAGGCACGCAGTCCAGGAAGCGCAGCACCCCGAACATGTCGTACCCGCCGGGCGAGGACAGGCCGTCGATCCCGGCCCACATCGCCTCGGTGGCGCGCTCCAGCCACGGGTGCACCACGCCCCGCGAGTGCAGCGTGCCTGAGATCAGGCCGGTGCTGATGAGCGAGGTGGGCCTGCCCTCCTCGACAACCCACCACGGCGCGTGCGGCCAGCCCTCGATGCCGGGCTCGACGAACGTGGATCCGCCGCCGGCGGCCTCGTTACCCGCAAGCCAGGAGCAGGCGCCGTCGACGAGCGCCCCGTCCCACGCATCGGCCTCGTCCAGGATGCGCAGCGCCAGCTCGGCGGCGGCCGGCTGGCTGGACGGGCAGCGGATGTCAGGCTCGAGCGCGTGGCCGAATCCGCCGTCGGCGTTGCGGTAGGCAGCGACGGCGTCCCGCACCGCGGTCGCGTCACCCCCTCCGAAGAGCCGCTCGAAACGGCGCTGCTCCAGGACTCGCCCGGTGGCGGCAAGGAACCGGGCGGCAGCGTTCAGGTCTGGTTTGTTCATGGCTGCCATTCGATCAGCCGCGGCCGGCCGCCGTCTTGAAGAAAACGGCCATGTCGGTGCCCGCTCCTACACTGAGAGCGTGGCAGCCGACGCGTACCTTTCCGCGGCGGGAGCTGGCTGCATGCCCTGGGCGCCCGCGGACCTGTGGGCCGCCGGGTACCGTGAGTGGCTTCCGCCGACTACGCTGCGCGGCTCCCTGAGCTGCCTGTGGGTGAGAGTCGTGCCGCAGGCAGGCGACGGGCAGGTGGCCGATGTCCTGCCGGACGGCTGCACGGACCTGATCTGGCAGTCCGGCCTGGGCGGCTACGTGGCGGGGCCCGACACCGGCCCGGTCCCCACCGAGGTGCCCGCCGGCACGGTTGTGGTCGGCGCCCGGTTCCGGCCTGGCGCCGGCGGCCCGGCGCTGCGGCTGCCGCTGGCCGAGCTGCGCGACCAGCGCATCGACCTGGCCGCCTGCCTGCCGCGGCTGGCCAGCCAGCTTCCGGCCGACCTCCCGCCTGATACCGCCTTGATTCTGGTAACGGGATGGTCCGCGCGACTGGTGTCCGACGGCCCGCCAGACCCGGTGGCAGCCACGGGGGCCAGGCTGCTGGCCGGTCGCCGCGCATCGGTGCGTGACCTCCCGGAGATGCTGGCGGTCAGCGAGCGGCAGCTACTGCGGCGGTTCGATGCGGCGGTCGGCTACGGGCCCAAGACGCTGCAGCGGGTACTGCGGTTCCGCATGGTCCTGGCCCAGCTCTCGGCGGCCGGCCACCGGGCGGACCTTGCCGCGCTCGCGGCGCACGCAGGCTACGCCGATCAGGCGCACCTGACCAGGGAGGCAACGCGGCTGGCCGGACGGCCGCCAGGCGCGCTCGCTCGCGGCCGGGGCATAGCAGTCGGCTGATGCCGTGACCGAATGCGAAGTGCCAGCTCAGGCACGGCGGCCTGGCTGGCACTCGCTCCGGCGCGATGAGGTCAGGACGACGGCGGGAAGCCCGTGTCCGGCTGAGTGTTCGGTCCCGCACCCGGTTCCGGCTGGCTGGGCGGCGCGTAGCCGGTCCCGTACTGGCCCGCGGGCGGCGGCTGCGTGCCGAAGGTCCCTGGTGCGGCGGTGCCGTAGGGGTTGGCGCCGTACTGACCGCCGTAGGGGCCACCGGCGGGGCCGCCGTAGCCAGCCGCCGCACCGACAGGCGCGGCCGCGAGGCGGAAGTACATGTTCGTGATGACGGCAGCGCCGAACGGGGCCACCAGGCTTCCCGCGACCAGGACTGCCAGCCCCTGCGCCAGCGCAAACGGCAGCGCGACGAAGATCAGCCCGAGGATGATCTCGACGACGAACACGATCAGGACCACCAGGACCAGCGTGCCCAGGACGTTCCAGAACCGGCCCTTGACGAGCTGATTGCTGCGCCCGAACGAGGACATCGCCGGCGCGTTCTCAACCACGATGGCCGGGACTATGAGGCACCAGATCGTGGCCAGGTAGATGCCGGGAATGATGATCAGGATCAGGCCGATCCAGATGCCGATCGCGGCCAGCACCGATGCGACGGCAACCGCGCCCAGGGACGGCAGCGCCGCGGAGAACGTCTGGCCGACCGACAGGTTCGTCGCGCCGCCCCTGACGTCCTGGATGGCCTTGACGAGCGCAGCCTCGAGCAGCAGGAAGCCGACAAACGACACCAGGTCGACCAGCAGCCTGCCGAAGAAACCGCCGGCCAGGCCGACCAGCAATGTCAGCACGGCAATCGGAAGATAGACAGCGAATGCAACTGAGATCAGGTGGCGAGCGTGTGCCTTGTAGAGCTGCCAGGACTCAGTTATGACACCGGATAGCGGACTCATGGGCGTGATCGTACAGCAACAAGCGGCGGACACAACAGCAACTGCACCAACGGTCACGAACGGCTTATTTTGCCTCTGATCAGGTACGTTCGGCTGGGCACTGCGGCCAGGCACGTTGAGCGGCCGCTGGCTGACGGCTAGCGTGCGGTCATGACCTCGCTCTGGCCCGCGGTGTCCTACGAGCACTGGGCAGCCACCTGCGACACCCTGCACGCGCATTCCCAGGTCCTCGGCAAGCTGGCAGCGCGGCTAGCGCCGCCCGAGCCGCAGTTACAGCACGCGGCACTGCGGCTGACCGCCCGCGGCTGGGAGACGAATACGCTGCCTGCGCCGAACGGCTCGGGCTCGCTGATCCTCGCGCTGGACCTGAACGCGCACGAGGCGGTCGTCGAGCACAGCGACGGCGTCGGCGAACGGATCCCGCTGACCCCGGACCGGTCCGTCGCCGAGGTCACCCAGGCGGTCGTGGCAGCCGTCCGGGCGCTCGCCGGGCCGGTGGAGTTCGACCCGACGCCGCAGGAAGTCGCGTGGAAGGTGCCGCTGGACGAGGACTACGAGCACGCCAGGTACGACATCGGCCAGGTGCGTGACTATTTCGCCGCCGCCACCAAGGCCGCCCTGGTCCTGGCCGACTACCGCGCCCCTTACCGCGGCCGCTCGACGCCAGTCAACGCCTGGTGGGGGTCGTTCGACCTCGCGGTGAGCCTGTTCTCCGGGGCGCCAGCCGACCCGCCCTCCGGGGACTTCATCATGCGCAACGCCATGGACTCGCAGGAAGTGGCGGTCGGCTGGTGGCCGGGCGACGCCCGTTACCCGCGGGCGGCCTTCTACGCCTACGCCTACCCGGCGCCGGACGCCTTCCGCAGCGCCAGCCTGAGGCCGCAGGCAGCGCGGTGGGACGACACGCTCGGCGAGTACATCCTGGACTGGGACGACGTCCGGGCAGCCGCCAACCCGCACCAGGACGCGGTGGAGTTCGCGAGGTCGGCGTTCCAGCACGCGTGCACTGCGTGCCAGTGGGATCCAGCGCTGGCAGCCAGCGCCGCGGGCTCGCCGCCGCCCGTGCACTGACTACGGCAGGCTGGCCTCGATTGCCCCGACCAGATCCTCGGCCTCTGGCGTAGTCATCGGGCGGAACCGGGCCAGCACCGTCCCGTCCGGGCCGACCAGGAACTTCTCGAAGTTCCACTGCACGTCACCGCTTTCGCCGGCGCCATCCGCCGCTGCGGTGAGCTCGGTGTAGATCGGGTGCCGGTTAGGCCCGTTGACGTCGATCTTCTCGAACATCGGAAAGGTGACACCGTAGGTGGCCGAGCAGAACTCAGCGATCTCGCCTGCCGTGCCGGGCTCCTGGCCGCCGAACTGGTTGCAGGGGAAGCCGACGACTGAGAAGCCGCGGTCGGCGAACCGCTTGTGCAGGTCCTCCAGCCCGGCGTACTGCGGCGTCAGCCCGCACTTGGAGGCGACGTTGACGATCAGGAGGGTCTTGCCGTCGAACTCGGCGAGCGACGACGGCTCGCCGGCCAGGGTGTTCACGGGTATGTCGCGCAGGGCCACGTTGTCTCGTTCCTCACGTGCGTCGGGGTTGCTGCCGGCGGGAGGACGGCAGCATTGCATCGCAACACCGCCCGGCGCCCGGATATGCCGGAATGCACCGCCGGCCAGCAGGCCGCCGGCACCGGCATAACCGACCGGCTCCTGGCGGCCCTGGTCGTGACCGCGGGCCAGGAGACCCTCAGCGCCAGGACTTGCTCGCGAGCGATTACTCGTGTAAGAGTAATCATGTGTCATCGATCCGGCTCTTCATCCTCGGAACGCTCGCGGCGAGCGGGCCGCTGCACGGGCATCAGATCCGCCAGCAGGCCCAGTCGGACCGCACCGAGCTGTGGACCGACATCCAGGTCGGCTCGGTCTACGGCGCTCTCAAGCGGCTCGCGAACGAGGACCTGATCCGCGAGGTCAGGACCGAGAAGGTCGGCAACCGGCCCGAGCGCACCGTGTACGAGATCACCCCACAGGGACGCCGCGCGCTGGCGGCGATCCGGGACACCGCGCTGCGCGAGCTTGACAGGCACCACGACGCGTTCGACCTCGCCCTGGCCCAGTCCAGGGATCTCGCCGAAGAGGACCTGGCGCAGCACGTTTCCCACCGGCTGGCAGCCCTGCAGGTCCAGGTTTCTGCCATGCGCCACCAGGCCGAGCACGCCGATCCGTACCTGAACGAGGCGGAGCGCATGGTGATCCAGCATCTGATCGCGCGGGCCGAGGCCGAGGTGCGCTGGCATGCCGAACTTGCCGAGCGCATTCCGAAGATTGCTGCCGACTTCCGCGAGGGGATCGGCGGGCCGCAGCACCTTCATGACCACAACCCCGAAGGGTCATCCGCATGACAACCTCATCAGCTGCCGCAGGCTCCCCGACCACGGCAGACACGAAGCCTGCCGACGGGCACGGCTGGCGGGCCGTCTCGATCGTGCTCATCGGAGCCTTCATGGCGCTGCTGGATACCACGATCGTCAACGTCGCGCTGCCGAGCATCAGGACCGGCCTGCACGCCTCCCCGGCGAGCCTGGAGTGGATCGTGTCCGGGTACGCCCTGGCCTACGGGATGGCGCTTGTGCCGGGCGGCCGGGCCGGGGACCGGTTCGGCCACAAGCAGCTGTTCCTGATCGGGCTCACGATCTTCACGCTGGCGAGCGTCGGCTGCGGCATCTCGCAGACCCAGGGCGAGATCGTGGCCGCGCGCATTGTGCAGGGCCTCGGCGCGGGACTGTTCTTCCCGGCCATCAGCGCGACCATCCAGCACTCCTTCACCGGCCCGGCCAGGTCAAAGGCGTTCGGCGTGCTCGGCGCTGTCATCGGCGCGTCTACCGCCTTGGGCCCGCTACTCGGCGGGCTGATCATCGCGGCCGCGGGCGCGGACCATGGCTGGCGGTGGGTGTTCCTGGTGAACCTGTTCATCGGAGCGGTCACCATCCCGATGGCCGCCTGGCGGCTGCCGAGGGCCGTGACTCGCACCAGGCGCGGGTTCGATCCCGTCGGGCTGGTCCTGCTCACTGCCGCCCTGCTGCTGCTCCTGGTCCCGCTGGTGGAGGGCCAGCAGGACGGCTGGCCGGCGTGGACCTTCGTCTGCTTCGGCTGCAGCGTGGTCACGTGCGGCCTGCTCGCGCTCTGGGAACGAGCCGCGGACCGGCGCGGCGGCGACCCGCTGCTCAAGCCGGCCCTGATCCGGCAGACCTCGTTCTCGGCCGGGGCCATCTTCGCGATCGCGTTCTTCGGCGGGTTCAGCAGCGTGTTCTTCACGCTATCGATCCTGTGGCAGGAGGGGCTTGCGCACTCCGCGCTGATCACCGGCGTGATGATCGCGCCCTACTCGGTCGGCACGCTCGTGGCCGCGGCCAACAGCGACAAGCTGTCCGCGCGGCTCGGCCGGATGGTGCTGGTGCTTGGCTGCTCGCTGCTGATCGTCGGCCTCGCCCTCGCGATACTGGTCATCCACCAAACCGCACCCGCCGTCAACGGCTGGTACCTGGTCGGGCCGCTGCTGGTAGCGGGCCTGGGCACCGGCATGACGATCGCACCGAACCAGGACTTCGTGCTGGCCACAGTGCCACGGCCAGAGGCCGGAACGGCAGCGGGGATCCTTGGCACCTCGCAGCGGATCGGCACCGCGATCGGCATCGCGGTGATCGGCACCGTGCTGTTCGGCAGCCTCAAGGTCGTACCAGGGCCCAGTGCCGTAGCCACTGCCTTCGCGCACAGCGCTCAGCTCGCCCTGCTGGCCAACCTCGGCTTCATGGTGGTCGCGCTGATCCTCGTGCTTGCCTTGCCGCGGGAGATACCGCAGCACGCGCGCTAGGGGCGTCCGCAGGACATCCCCGCCAAGGCGCGGTGCCTCAGCCGGCGATGGCCAGCCTGGTGCCCGGATCCCAGGCGGACTGCCCCGTGTACCCGCGGGCGATCATCGTCACATACTGGTAGACCGCGTCCTCGTCCGGCGACAGCGGGCCTGCAATAGCATGCGGCGAGCTGAGGCCGCGCTGCACCGACTCGCACGCGCCCCAGTCCTGCTGGTTGGTGATGTCCCAGAACTCGACCGCGTAGCCGGGGTCGAAGTCCGGCCGCTCCAGCGCCTCGGGCGCGAACGCCCAGCTGCACTCGATGATCGTGCGGTCGGCGGCCAGCGGGGTAAGCCGGTGCGTCATGACGTAGTCCGGGTGCAGGCTCAGCAGCACGTTGGGGAAGATGTTCACGTAGATCACGGTGCGCAGGCCCGTCTCGTCGAGGCCGCGCAGCGGCACGCCGCTGCTGGTGCCGTCCAGCGACATGGTCGCCATGCCCTCGCGCAGGTCCATCCAGCCGCCTACCCAGGCGCCGCTAGCCCGGTAATTCTCGCCGCTCTTGGGCGGGCTGACCCGGCACAGCTCCGGGTGGATCATCGGGCAGTGGTAGCACTCGTGGTAGTTCTCGGTGAGGATCTTCCAGTTCGAGGCCGCATCGTAGGTATGCCGGCCCCTGATCGCCAGCCGCTCCGGCTCGTAAGGCGCGACCAGCGGCGCCAGCTCGGCCAGGGCCTCCTCCAGCGAGCCCGCTCGGCCCGAGCCATCCACGAAGATCAGGCCATGCCACTCGGTCACCGGCAGCTCGACCAGGCCCCACCTGGTCTCGTCGAAGCCCGCCTCGCCCTTGAAGCCCTTGGCAGCATGCAGGCTGCCGTCGAGCGCGTAGGTCCATGAGTGATACGGGCAGACGATGCTCTGGCGCTGCGCCGAGATGCCGCACGGAAGCAGCTCGTGGCCCCGGTGCCGGCAGAAGTTCGCGAAGGCGTGCAGCACTCCATCCTCGTCCCTGGTCAGCAGCACGCCGCTGTCGCCGACGGACTCGGCGCGCTGGTCGCCGGGATTGGCCAGGTCCGCGGAGAAGCCCACGCAGCTCCAGCCGCCGCCGAAGAAGTTCTTCTGCTCCCAGGCGAACACAGCGGGGTCTACGTAGGCCGCGGGCGGCAGCATGCGGCTCTCACCGAACGGCTTGAGCGCCTCGGCAAGTCCCGCCGGATCGACGGGCGCATGGCTGGTGAAGGGCGTGGCGGCGGCAGTGCGGTTCAGCTGACTGACCATACAGTCAATCCTAAACGGTGCCCCCCGTGCTGTCCACATCGCGGGCGCGCTCGCTGGCCGGGGCAGCAGGGCGGGATGGCAGCGCGGCGTGGCTCAGTCGGCCCGCGCTGCCTGGTCGACACGCTCGGCCGTGCTGCGATGGTCGGCCTGCGCGCTGCGCAGCCCCAGGCGGCGCAGGGTCACGGTCAGCGGGAACGGCGGGACGTAGTCCGCGTTGAACGGCAACCCGATATCGCGCCCGATGAGCATGCGCGCGCCCGCGGTGGCCAGTCCGGGGAAGATGGCGGGCTGGCCGTGACCTGCCTGCGCCACTAGCTCGCCGTCCACCAGCAGCCGCAGTTGCGCCGCACCAGTCAGCGATGGCTCGTAGCTCACAGCCAGCCGGTGCGGTCCTGGCGTCAGTCGGTCCGCGCCGGCCACCCGAGTGGCCTGGCCGAGCGAGATGAGGCAGCTCACGGGCCGGCCGTCCAGCAGGTAGAAGGCCCAGCCGCCGTTTAGGTCTCCGAGTGCGCAGATGACGCCCTCGGCCGGGGCGCCAGCATCCGGGAGATCGACTTCGGCGGTGGCGGTGAATCCGCCGGTCATAGGCGGCAGCTGCGCCTCGCAGATCCCGCCGCCGCCGGGCAGGTAGGTGGCCTCGGCCGGCGGGGGGTACTCACCGGGATGGATCCCGGTCCTGGACCTGGGCCCTTCCCAGAGCGGCAGCACCTGATTGCGCCCGGCCTCCGCCCACCACAACTCCCGCAGGGCCGTCACCCTGGCGGGCTCGGCAGCCGACAGGTCACGGGCCTCGGCGAAGTCCTCGTCCAGGTTGAACAGCGCCCAGTGATCGGCGTCCAGGTCCTGGCTGCCGGTCAGGAACTCGCGTTCTCCGAAGAGCGGAGAGACGTAGTCCGTCGTGGCCTTCCAGCCATCGTGATAGATGCCGCGCGACCCGTGCATCTCGAAGTACTGGGTACGGCGCGGGCTCGCCGCGGACGGGCTGGTGAAGCTCGCGGCGATGCTGGCGCCTTCCACCGGAAGCTGAGGCACGCCGTCGACGGCATCCGGCGCGGAAACGCCCGTGACATCCAGCACGGTGGCGAACAGGTCGACCGCATGACAGAACTGTGACCTGACCGCGCCCGGATCAGCGAGCCGGCCTGGCCAGTGCACCAGGAGCGGCGTGCGGACCCCGCCCAGCCAGGCATACCGCTTCCAGAGCTGCAGTGGGGTATTGCCGGCCCAGGCCCAGCCCCACGGATAGTGGTTGAACGCGCGGTGGCCGCCAAGCTCGTCAATGTGCAGCAGCGCCTCCGCCACGCCCTCGGCGCGACCTAGCCAGGCGTGCGGCTCGTTGATCGTGCCAACCTGGCTGCCCTCCGCGCTGGCGCCGTTATCGGACAGCACCAGCACCAGCGTGTTGTCCAGGTCGCCGCGCGCCTGGAGGAAATCGAGGAACCGGCCGATCTGCGCGTCCGCGTGCGTCACGAAACCAGCGAATACCTCCATGTACCTGGCGAACAGCAGCCGCTCGTCAGGTGACAGCGACCGCCAGTCCTGCACCCATGACGGCCGGGCTGTCAGCTGCGTCCCGGCCGGCACCAGCCCGGAGGCTAGCTGCCGTGCGAAAACGGCCTCCCGCTCGGCCTCCCAGCCGTGGTCGAACGCGCCGCGATACGGCTCGATCCACTCCGCGGGCACCTGGTGCGGCGCGTGCGCCGCGCCGGTCGCGAAGTAGCAGAAGAACGGCTTGTCCGGCACTGCCTGCCGCTGGTCGAGCACCATGCGGATGGCCCGGTCGGCCAGATCCGCACTCAGGTGGTAGCCCGCTGCCGGGGACCGCGGCGGTTCGACCTGCGTGTTGTCCTGAACTAGCGGAGGATCCCACTGGCTCGTCTCCGCCGCCAGGAAGCCGTAGAACCGCTCGAACCCCTGGCCAAGCGGCCAGCGGTCCATCGGCCCGGCGGCCGAGTACTCGCCGCGCGGGCACAGGTGCCACTTGCCAACCGCCATGGTGGCATAGCCAGCATCGCGCAGGATCCGCGGCAGCAGCGCCGCCGACCTCGGGATGCGGCCCGTGTAGCCGGGGAATCCAAGCGGCGTTTCCATGGTCATGCCCATCCCCACCGCGTGGTGATTGCGCCCGGTCAGCAGCGCGGCCCTGGTGGAGGAGCAGATCGAGGTCACGTGGAAGCGGTTGTAGCGCAGCCCGCCGGCCGCGAGCCGGTCGATGTTCGGCGTGGCGATCGCCCCGCCGAAGCAGCCAAGCTGGGCGAACCCGATGTCGTCCAGCACGATGATCAGCACGTTCGGGGCTCCTGGCCGGGGGCGCCGGTAGGGCACGTAACGGGCGGTTCCTTCGCTCATCAGCCGGACGCCGCCGCGCTGGCCCGCGTCAGTCACCAGACTGCTCCTCTCCGGTAGCCCTGGAAGGCGAGCATGCCGTGCTAGGCCTCTGCGTCGGCTGGCAGTGTCCTCGGTAGCCCGAAACGGGACAGCACGCTGTTGTCGAAGCGGGTGAGCGCGCTGATCCGGCCCCCGGCGAGCGTCAGCACGAACAACCCGACGGCGTGCGCGGCTCCCAGCCGGGGGTCCACCAGATAGCTGCCGAACGCTGGCTGACCGTTTGCCCTGGTCCAGACAAGCCGGAACGTCCTGCTGTCGCGGAACGCGACCACGCGCAGGAACCGCTCCGCGAGCTCGCGGCCGTGGTACTCCAGCGGCAGCGGCGGCATGGCGAGCACGACGTCGTCGGTGAGGAGCGCCACGAGTTCATCGATATCACCCAGCTCGTATGCGCGCGTCAGGCGCTCGACGACGTCCGCCTCGGCAGCAGAACTCGGTACCGCGGGCGGTTCCTGCGAGCGGCCGGGCAATCGCCGCTCGATAGCAGAGCGCGCACGTTTCAGCGCGCTCGTGACAGACTCCTCCGTCGACTCGAGCATCTCGGCCACTTCGGCAGCGCGGAATCCGAGCACGTCGCGAAGGATGAGCACCGCGCGCTGGCGCGACGGGAGAAGCTGCAGCGCGGTCACGAACGCGAGGCTGATCGCCTCCCGCGACTCGTAGCGGGCCTCGGGTCCTGGCTCTCGATCTGGCATCGCGCCGAGCAGGATGTCGGGGTACGGCTCAAGCCAGAGGATCTCACCAAGCCTGTTCGGTTCTGGCGGCTCGACCGAGAGGCCGGGGGTGTCCGCCACGTGCCGCCGGCTAGCGGACCGAAGCGAGTTCAGGCAGCGGTTCGTCGCGATGCGGTACAGCCAGCTCCGCAGCGACGCCCTCTCCTCGAAGCCACCGAGGCCCTGCCATGCGGAGAGCATGCTCTCCTGGAGCGCGTCCTCCGCGTCCTGCAGTGAGCCGAGCAGGCGGTAGCAGTGGACCAGCAACTCGTGCCGGTGCGGCTCGACGAGCTGACTGAACGCATCCCCGTCCCCGGCTCTGGCACGGGCAAGCAGCTGCGTCACCACCTGGGCATCTTCCCATCGACCTCTTCCTGCGGCGGCCTGTCCTCAGTACAGACACCGCAGGCAGCGCAAAGTGGGCGCGCGGGCGCCCAGTTCCGCCAAGCGCCGGTGTCTACATGGCGAAGACCCACGCCCCGGCGCAATCGCCGGGCCCTGACCAAGGAGCAGCCGAAATGCCGACATTCGTATTTTCCTACCGCGTGCCAGCGGACTACGCCCCAGGCGGACCGGAGACGCTCAGCCGGTGGTCGTCGTGGTTCGAGGCTATGGGCGAAGTCGTGTCCGACCGCGGCAACCCCGTCTTCGCATCGACCACGGTCGGCAACTGCGGCACCGGAACCCGCCTCGGCGGCTACAGCTTCGTGACTGCCGACGATCTGGAGGCCGCTGTTGCATTGGCCAAAGGTTCCCCGGCGCTCGACGCGGGTGGCGGCGTCGAGGTAGGGATCGTAACCGTCCTGAACCTCGAAGCGCCATCGAGCGGCCGTGGCTAAGACGCAACGGAGCACCTAAATGACTAAAACGCTGGAGGCTAGGGCTGGTGCGGGCGTCCTCCTACGGTTGGGGTAGCCCGGCGATCGCCGCCATCGCGATGAGATCGAGCACATACTCGCAGCAGAGCAACTAATCGGCCGACATCTCCACGACGGCGAGTCAGTCCATCATCGCAATGGCGTCAGGGACGACAACAGGCCAGAGAATCTGGAGCTTTGGACAAGACCACAGCCATCCGGCATCCGGGTCAGCGACGCCATCAAATGGGCGCACGAGATTCTTGAGCGTTACGAGGGATCTGGCACACCTCCAACAACCCTCACGGCTTTCCCCTGAGGGCTCTTGGAGGTGGCGGGAATCGAACCCGCGTCCTTCAGCACATCACCAGGGCTTCTCCGGGTGCAGCCTGCTGTGCTTTTCTCAGCCCCGGCAGTCACGCAGGCAAGCTGCCGACGGGCTCAGCCGCTGTAAGGTGTCCCGCCTAGTCCCGCGGCCGGGCTGGGCGGTGGATCCTCCTTGCTGATGCCAGACACCGGGCCGGAGGCTCTCCCGGGCTGACAGCTTCTAACTCGCGGTTATTAGGCCGCGAGGGCGAAGCTAGTGCGCTGTGAGTTGGCACTTATTGGTTTGCGGTCACAGTGTTAACGAGGTTATGTCCGCAGTCCTCGACCCGCTTCCCCTGGATCAACCACCGAAGTCGAAGCCAGTCACCCCCTCTTTAGTTGTAACCAGTACCGTACCCGATGGCCGGGAACTGGTCCACGCGCGTACAACCGGCAAGATCGCCAGGGTATTCCCAGGTATTTTGCGCAGAATGCCCGACGGGTCATCCGCAGAGCGCGGACCCCATCGGGCATCCACCGGAAGGTGATGAGATGCCCCCGTGAGCGCTGGCGGTGGCCGAAAGTGCGCCCACGGGGGCCTGACCGGCAGGGTCGGGGCCGGTCTCAAAGTCCGGGCCTCCCCCGAGATGAGGCCCGGCTCTCATCACGACGACTGGGCCGCAACCCCCCAAGCGGCACCCCAGTCACTAGGAAAGACGCCGATGCGGATACAGATGGTTG
>DASPWG010000257.1:0-3357 GCA_035621915.1 Streptosporangiaceae bacterium | reverse complement strand
GGTCGGTACGCTGCGGCTAGCCGACAGGCGGTGACGGGAGCGAATAATGTCCGGATCGGATGCGAGTGCGGCGCAGTGGCTGACCGTGGATGAGGGCTGGGGCCGGAAGGCGGTTGACTTCGCGACGCTGAGCGAGCCTGGCAACTTCCGGGAGTACGTGACCGTCCACCATCTACTCGGCGTCGACACCGGGGACCGGCTGCTCGACGTGGCTTGCGGCTCCGGCTTAGCCCTCGAGCTGGCCGGCCTGCGCGGCGCCAGCTGCGCCGGCATCGATGCCTCTGCCCGGCTCGTCGCGGTAGCTAAAGACCGTAATCCGGACTCCGACATCCGGGTCGGCGACATGCAGGCGCTGCCGTGGGACGCTGACTCGTTCGATGTCGTTACGAGCTTCCGGGGGATCTGGGGCACCACCCCCGGTGCCGTCGGCGAGATCTTCCGGGTACTGCGGCCGGGCGGCCGGGCCGCCATCACGGTATGGGGCCACCTGAAAGTGTCGCCAGGGGCCTGGGCGCTGGCGCCGCTTCGCCTGGCGGCCGCGGAAAAGGTTGACAACCAGGCCGTGATGGTGTCGCTTGGCCGGCCGGGTGCCGGGGAGGAACTCCTCGAGACGCACGGATTCGCCGACATCCGGCGGGTGGCCGTGCCGTTCCGGTGGGAGTTCGCGGACCCGGAGGTCTACGCGCGGGCTATGGCTGCGAGCGGCCCGGCGTATGAGGCGATTCAGAACGTGGGCGAGACCGAGTTCATCAGAGCCGCGGTCGAGCAGGCGCAGGAACATCAGCGCGAGGGCCTGCCGCTGCGGGCCGAGCTCAATCTCGTGGGCTACCTGGCCCGCAAGCCTGAAGGAGCTGATCACCGGTGACCGCAAACTTCCTCGGCGAGCCGCCGCTGACGCCCGAGGCCCAGGCCCTGTACGACGAGGACATAGCCGAAGACGGCTACGTGGGGGCCGGGGCGCTGCTGTGGGCACATCAGCCGGCCTCGGTGCGTGCGCTGTTCGCGCTGATGTCGCAGGCATACCGGGCCAGCGGGCTGACATTTCAGCAGTGCGCGATCCTGGTGGCGGCGACCGCTTCCACACTCGGGGACTCCGCTTGCTCCCTGGCCTGGGGCGGCAAGCTGGCCGGCGTTTCTGATCCAGCACTGGCCGCCGCCGTCCTGACCGGCTCGGATACCGGACTCACCGAGCAGGACCGTGCCCTGGCCGAATGGGCTCGTAAGGTTGTCCGCGACCCGAACGCGACAACCCCGGCCGATGTCCAGGCGTTGCGTGATACCGGGCTCGGCGACGGACAGATCATGGCCCTCACCACCTACATCGCGCTCCGAGTGGCGTTCTCGACGGTAAATGACGCACTGGGCCTGCACCCAGAAATGCAGCTAGTGCAGTCGCTGCCGACAGCCGTTCTTGAGGCCGTGACCTGGGGGCGCCCGGCCGGCGAATAAAGCCAGCCTGCGCGACCTGGATTCCTGCAGGTCAACGCATGTGTCGGCGCCGGATGCGGAACGGTCTCCGGAGCCGTGTGCGCAGCTTCGAGTCCTGCTGGGGGCGCCAGGCTCTGAGGTGTGCAGTCCGGTGCTGAGTTGCGGATATGTCCTTCGGGTGGGCGATCTGGTTCCGCCAATGCATGTCACTGTGGGCCGCCAAGCGCCGATATCCCGCCCGTGGCGCCCCGGAAACGATCTTCGAATCCGGCTGGTGCGCGGCGCAAGAAGCCTGCTCACGGTAAGACACGCTGGGAAGAAGCGCGGACCAGCAAGATCAGTCAAATCAGCGTGTCCACGCTTTGAGGGAAGCCCCGGCTGCAAGCACCGCCAGATCTTAGGCGGGAGCGGTGATAGGTGCCGGGCGATGGGGCTGGGCGGGCTGAGCGGTATGGGAGGCGATGACGGCGGCAGCGGCGCGGGCCTGGGTTTCGGGGAGCAGCGCGTAGCTGCACACCAGTGCCTGCTGGGTGATAGCGGTCATGGCGTATTGGCTCAGCACATCGACGGCCAGTCCAGCGCCGAGAAGGCCCTGTTGCGCCGCGGTTTCGCTGGAGCCGGGTGGCAGGTTGGCGACCAGGTGGAGTCCCGCATCGACGCCGGTGACCTGTAGCGCTGGGGCGGCATTGCGGAGCGCGGCGATGAGCGCGCGGCGGCGGGCTGCATAGGTGCGGGCAGCCCGGGCCAGATGACTGGTCAGGTGGCCGGAGCCGATGAAGTGAGCGAGGGCGTAACCGGCGGTTGTGTTAATGCCGTCGAAGGTAGCGTCGAGCTCCTGCAACACAGGTCCGCGCAGGCCGGCAGGCGGGATGAGCCACGCGATCCGCAGGCCGGGCGAGAGTATTTTCGACGCGGTGCCGACGTAGGCGACGACTTCCGGTCCGTGCGTCATCGAGTGCAGGGCGGGCAGGCCGCGGACGTCGTAGCGGAACTCCCCGTCGTAGTCGTCCTCGATAACCAGTGCCTGGGCCTGGCGTGCCCACCGGATCACGGCGGCGCGCCGGGCCGCGGGCAGGCGCCCGCCGAGCGGTTGCTGGTGGGCCGGGGTGGTGTAGACGGCGGCGTCGCTAACGGCCAGCGCTGCCGGGTCGAGTCCGTCACCATCGACTGGTACCGGGCGGATGCTGGCACCTGCGGACTGCAGGGCACGACGGCCTTCGGGATACCCGGGCTCCTCGAACGCCACCTGCCGGCCGGCCAGGTTCGCCGCTGCTGTGAGTGCTCGTAGCCCCGCGGACACGCCAGAAACAAGGATGATGTCGCCGGGGCTGGCAGCGATGCCGCGGGTACGGCGCAGGTGAGCGGCGAGCGCTTCCTGCAGCGGGCGGATCTGGCGGCTCTTGCCGATCAGGCCGCTGGCGATGGGCTGCAGCGCTGCCGCCCGCCAGGCCGCCCGCCAGTGGCTGGCGGCGATCAGGCCGGTGTCCGGGTAGCCGGGCACCAGGTTCCACCGGGGATCCGGCGCCGTGTCGTACGACGTGTCGGGGGCTGGCTGCGTCGAGGGTATGTGTGAGGAGACGCCAGCCTGGGCGGCAACGTCGGCGCCCGCTGAGACGACGGTCGACGAGCCGGGCGCAGCATGGATGAACCCGGCTGCGGCGAGCTCATCGTATGCGGCAAGCACCGCGGTGCGCGAGATGGCCAGCTGCGCGGCGAGCGCACGCGTCGAGGGCAGGGTGTCTCCGGGGAGCAAATGACCTGTTATCAGTACACCGATCAGGGCGTCGGCGACGCGCTGGTGCAGCGGCCCGTCAGCGGGCGGCAGCACAACAGGCAATTCGACAACGCGGGCGTGTCGGGTCACCTTCGCAGCATACTGGTCTCGGCTGTCGACGGATTTCTGGCTCTCGCGGCCGACCGCTTTCGTCA
>DASPWG010000256.1:0-18703 GCA_035621915.1 Streptosporangiaceae bacterium | reverse complement strand
CGCCGCAGGTCGCTCGCGTGCCGGGTTGCGGATCGTGACCGCGGCCAGAACGCCGCCGGCTGCGCACAGGGCGGCCGCTATCAGGCTGGCTCGGTGGAAGCCCGCGGCGAACTGGGTGGCGTGCCGGTACACCTCGGCGGTGATGCCCCCGGCGACGGGCAGCAGGGCCACCGCGATGAGTCCGGCTGCCCGTGCGACGTCGTTGTTGACTGCCGACGCCACGCCTGCATGCTCAGCCGGCACTGCCCCGAGCACCGTGGACGTCAGCGGCGCGACTGTGACCGCTACCCCGAGTCCGAAGACGACGACGCCGGGTAGCACCTGGGTGAGGTAGGTCCCTGAGGTATCGATCAAAGCGAACAGGGCCAGGCCGCCGCCTACCAGCAGCGGCCCTACGCTCATCTGGAGCCGCGGGCCGATGCGCGCCGCAAGGGCGCCAGAGCGGCGCGACAGGACGAGCGTGATCGCGGTGACGGGCAGCAGCGACATGCCGGCCTGTAGAGCTGTATATCCGGACACCTCCTGCAGTACCACGGGCAGCAGGAAGAGCGCGCCGCCGACGGCGCCGTACACGATGAACGTGACGATGTTGGTCGCGGTGAACTGGGTCGACGAGAACAGCCCGAGCGGCAGCATGGGCGCCGGTGCGCGCCGTTCCCATCCGACGAAGGCCGCCAGCAGGAGGACGCCGCCGCTGAGAGCGCCAAGGACCTCAGCACTCGCCCAGCCGGTCACCGGCCCCTCGATCAGGCCGTAGGTGAGCCCGACCAGGCCGACGGTGGCCAGCACACCGCCCCTGACGTCGACCGGCCCGGTGGCGGCCGGATCCCGCGATTCCGGCACGTGCCGCCAGGCGACCACCACCACGAGGACCGCGAGCGGCAGGTTGATGAAGAAGATCAGGCGCCAGGACACCGCGGCCACCAGCCATCCGCCGATGAAGGGCCCGACGGCCGTGCCGACGCCCGAGAAGCCCGACCACGCGCCGATTGCCTTGGCCCGGTCGCCGGGGTCAAAGGTCGCTTCCAGGATGGCGAGGCTGCCAGGAGTCAGCAGCGCGGCGCCGATGCCCTGCAGGGCCCTGGCCGCGATCAGCGCTCCCGACGTGGGCGCTACGCCGCTGAGCACGGAGGCCAGCGCGAACCAGATGGCCCCGATCTGGAAGAGGCGCCTGCGGCCGTATTTGTCGCCCAGGGATCCCGCGATGAGCAGCAGGCCCGCGAGCGTAAGCGTGTACGCCGTGACGACCCACTGCAATGCCGTGAGCCCGACATGAAAGTCGCGGCCGATGGCCGGCAGAGCGATGCCGACCACCGTGGCGTCGATGGACGCCATCGCGGAGCCGAGGACCGTCGCCAGCAGCACCCATCGGCCCTGTGCCGTGGCAAGCCGCAAGCCCGCCGGGGTACTGATCACTCCCCCATCGTGGCAGAGGAGTGCCGCGCCCCAGCCACGGGCGCGTTGGCGACTTCTCCTGGGTTAGGTGTCACATACCGGACGAATTACGTGCTCGCCCGGCACCCAGCCGCAGAGAAGTCGCGCGCTCGTAGCCGAGAGCTATTCCTCTTCTTCCTGCCCGAACGCCTCGCGCAGCTTGCCCTCCTGCTCTGCCGACAGGTTGGTGCTGATCAGCTCGGCATCGCTGTCGCGGAACTCGGCTGCCACCCGGTCCACCACGGCTTCGCCGGTGAGCAGGAACAGCGCGGATGTCCCCGGCGTGACCTTCTCCCGGACATCGCCGATGAACTGGTCGCTGATGCCGACGTCCCGCAGCGAGCCCATCAGGGCGCCGAGCCCGGCGCCGATTGCCAGGCCGAGGATCGGGATGAAGAAGATCAGCCCGAACAGCAGGCCCCAGAAGCCGCCGCCAAGGGCGCCGAGCTTCTTCCCGCTGTGCAGCTCACGCGTCTTGGGCTTGCTGCGGCCGGGTTCCCACGTCACCATGGCTTCGTCGTACACCTGGATGAGCTGCTGGCTCTGCAGCTTCTCGACCTTCTCCAGCGCTACCTCGGCGCCGCTGGGCGTGGGAAACTTCCACGCGGTAAGTGTGGCCATCTGGGCTCCTTCATTAGCTCGGGCGGGCAGCGGCCCGCGGATGACTGCGCTGCTGGGCTAGCCGGGCACCAGCGACGGCTGCGCGATGGGCGCGGCATGCTCCAGCTGCTGGTTGAGGGAGATCGCCGAGTTGATCAGCGCCAGGTGCGTGAAGGCCTGCGGGTAGTTGCCCAGCTGCTCGCCGGTCTTGCCGATCTCCTCGGAGAACAGGCCGACGTGGTTGGCGTAGGTGCCCATCTTCTCGAAGATCAGCACGGCCTCGTCGAGGCGTCCGGCCCGCGCCAGTGCGTCCACGTACAGGAACGTGCAGAGGGAGAAGGTGCCCTCGTCACCGCGGAGCCCGTCGGGCGAGGCCGCGGGGTTGTAGCGGTAGACCAGGCTGTCGGACACCAGCTCTTTGTCCATGGCGTCCAGCGTGGACACCCAGAGCGGGTCGCGCGGGCTCAGGAATCCTTCGATTGGCATGAGCAGCAGCGAGGAGTCGAGCACGTTGGAGGCGTAGTGCTGGGTGAACGCCTTCACTTTGCGGTTGAAGCCCTGGTCCATGACCTGGTTGTAGAGCTTGTCTCGCTCTGTCACCCACTTCGCGATGTGGGCGGGCCGGCCGTGCCGCTCGGCCAGCCGGATCGCCCGATCGAGCGCCACCCAGGACTGGAACCGCCCGTAGGTGAAGTCCTTGCGGCCACCGCGGGTCTCCCAGACGCCCTCGTCGGGCTGGTCCCAGTTGTCGGCTAGCCAGTCGATGATCTTGCTGATCGCGACCCAGCCCTGGTGCGCTATCTGGATGCCGCGCTCGTCGCCGCTGAAGACGGCGTCCATCGCCTCGCCGTAGATGTCGAGCTGCAGCTGGTCGGCGGCGCCGTTGCCGATCCGCACCGGCCGCGATCCGCGCCAGCCTTCGAAGTGATCCAGGGTGTACTCGCTGAGGTCGGACGAGCCGTCGACCCGGTACATGATCTTCAGCGGGCCGTTTCCGTCGCCGGCGCTCTCGGCGATGCGGTCGCGAACCCACATGGCGAACTTCCCGGCCTCCTCGAAGTGGCCGAGGCCGAGCAGCGCATGCATCGTCAGCGACCCGTCCCTGATCCAGGTGTAGCGGTAGTCCCAGTTCCGCTCCCCTCCTTCCTGCTCGGGCAGTCCGGCGGTCGCCGCGGCCACCGGCGCACCGGTCGGGCCGTAGGTGAGCAGCTTGAGCGTGATGGCCGACCGGCCGACGATCTCCCGCCACCGGCCCTGGTAGGTCGACCCGGCCAGCCAGGTGCGCCAGAAGTGACTGGTGTCCTCGGCCATCCGCGCGATCTGCCTCGGCGCGATCGCCCGCGGCTTCCCGCCCATCGTCTCCAGGACGACGCCGCCTATCTGACCCTCGCGCAGAGTGGCGGTTGCCTGAATCCCTTTCTCCTTGCGCTTGACCTCCCCCGCTCCCTCCATACCGGGCGCGCGCCTGCCGGAGGTGTGCAGCGTCAGTTCCATGTCGCCCGATTGGAAACGGGCGCCATCGTCGGTGAGCTCGACCGTATGGTCGGCCCGGCCGTAGTCAAAAGCGGGCTGCAGGTCGAGACGGAAGCGCATCGCGCCACGGGTAACCCGTAGCTGGCGCACGATCCGGTGCCGGCCGGTCGGGCCGCCCTCCAGGACCGGCATGAAGTCGAGTACTTCGCCGACCCCGTCCGGCGTCATAAACCGGGTGATCAGGATGGCGGTCTGCGGCAGGTACAACTGCCTGGTGACGTAGTCGTCCCGGTCCGGCGCGATCTTGAAATAACCGCCCCGGTCGGCGTCGAGCAGCGACGCGAAGATGCTGGGCGAGTCGAACCGCGGGCTGCAGAACCAGTTCAGGGTCCCGTCCGTCGTGACCAGCGCCGCGGTCTGCAGGTCGCCGATCAGCCCATGGTCGCTGATGTTCGGGTACCGGTCCATGCCACTCCCCCGTTCGGTCTGACGCCGCAGCACCACTACGTTCTCAGGGGCGGCGTGCCCCGACATCACCCCGCGCGGATGAGGTCAGCGGGTCTTAGTCCCCAATGCGCATTTCGCGGCAACTGCGGGGCGCCATAGCCCGCCGGGACCGGTATGTTCACCCGCCTCGGATGATGATCAGCTTGCCGAGTCACCGCTACCGTCTACCCGTCCGCTGACCTCCGGGGACCGGCGAGGGAAGGCAGGCGCGTGGGCGATTCGACGACGGCAAGGACCGCGCGGGCGGGCGCGATGGTCCTGCCGCTGGCGCTTGCCCAGTTCATCGCCAGCTACGCGGCCACGAACATGAACGTGGCCATCAGCGTGATCGCCAAGGACCTCGGCACCACGGTCATCGGCATGCAGACGGCCATCACGCTCTTCACGCTGACCATGGCGTCGCTGATGATTCCCGGCAGCAAGCTCACCAACATCTGGGGCCGCAAGCGCTGCTTCGTCGGCGGGCTGGTGATCTACGGCGCAGGGGCGCTGCTTGCGCTGCTCGCCCAGGGACTCGGCCTGATGATCTTCGGATACTCGCTGCTTGAGGGCATCGGCTCAGCGCTGATGATCCCGCCGGTGTACATCCTGGTGACGGTTCTCTTCCCGGACATCAAGAGCCGGGCCAAGTACTTCGGCATGATCAGCGGCGCGGGAGGCCTCGGCGCGGCCGCCGGCCCGCTGATCGGGGGCCTGGTCACCAGCGGGATCAGCTGGCGTGCCTCCTTCTTCCTTCAGGTAGTCGTCGTGGCGGCGATCGTGGTGCTCGCCCGCCGCATCGTCGACCCGCCGCGGGAGGGGCCGGTACCTCGGTTCGACCTCGTCGGAGCGATCCTGTCGGCCGCGGGGCTGTTCTTCGTGGTGCTCGGGATCCTGCAGTCCTCCCACTACGGCTGGTTCGTCGCTCGCAAGGACTTCTCGGTCGCCGGCACCGTCGTGATCGCGAAGGGCGGCGTCTCGCCGGTCTGGATCTTCGTCGGCATCGGCGTGCTGATCCTGGTGTGGTTCTTCCTGCACATCAGGTCCTGCCAGCGACACGGCAGGGAGCCCCTGTTGCGGACCCGCCTGTTCAGCAGCCGCGTGGCCAACCTCGGCCTGGGTACGCAGTTCGTGCAGTGGCTCACGCTGCAGGGCACGTTCTTCGTGGTGTCGGTGTTCCTGCAGCAGGTCCGCGGCTACAGCGCCATAGAGACCGGCCTGATGCTGACCCCCGCCATCGTCGGCATCCTGCTGACGTCCGCGGCGGCGGGCCGGTTCGCCAGGCGCAGGTCACAGGGACTGCTGATCGTCTCCGGGTTCGCGATCACAGCCGCCGGCTCCGGGCTGCTCCTCGCGCTAGTCCGCACTACCTCGGGCGTGCTGAGCTTCGTGCCAGGGCTGTTCCTCATCGGCGCTGGCGTGGGCATCATGCTGACCTCGTCAGTCAACGTGGTCCAGTCCAGCTTCGGCGAAGCCGACCAGGGCGACATATCCGGCCTGTCGCGCAGCGTGTCGAACCTCGGCTCGTCCTTCGGAACGGCGCTGGCCGGATCGATCCTGGTAGGCGCCGCGGTGCCCGGCGGCCACCCCTTTGCCCTGTCAGCGCTGACCCTGCTGGTGATCACGCTCATCGGGCTGGCCATCGCGTTCTTCATCCCGCGGGTCGCGCCGGGCGCCGACGCGCCGAGCAGCCAGGCCGGCGCCCGCACGGCCAGAGCCAGCTGAGCCGCCTGGCGTAATCCAGCGTCGCTCGGCAAGCCGGGCCGGCCTGGATAGGGTAGGCGGAACCACCGGCTTGCGGCCCGCTCCTGCCGGGCCCCTTCCCCTGACTAACGGAGAGGCGAGCGTCATGGCATCGCAGTCCGACCGACTCCAGGGCTCGCCGCCCGTAGACCCGGTAGCCTCAGCCGCCTACCAGAACGCGCTACGCGTGATCGGCGCGGTCGAGCCCACGATCGCCGGTGCGATCCGCAGCGAGCTGACCGACCAGCGCGGGTCACTCAAGCTCATCGCCAGCGAGAACTATGCCTCGCTGGCCGTCTTGCTGACGATGGGGACCTGGCTGTCGGACAAGTACGCGGAAGGCACCATCGGCCACCGCTTCTATGCCGGCTGCCAGAACATCGACACCGTCGAGCAGGTCGCGGCCGACCACGCCAGGGCGCTTTTCGGCGCGCCGCACGCCTACGTCCAGCCGCACTCGGGCATCGATGCCAACCTCGTGGCCTACTGGGCGATCCTCGCGCACCGGGTCGAGACCCCGGCACTGGAGAAGCTGGGCGCCAAGCACGTCAACGACCTGTCCGACGAGGATTGGGAGACGCTGCGCCAGGAACTCGGCAACCAGCGTGCACTCGGCATGTCGCTGGACGCCGGCGGCCACCTCACCCACGGCTTCCGGCCCAACATCAGCGGCAAGATGTTTCACCAGGCCTCGTACGGGACCGATCCAGAGACTGAACTGCTCGACTACGATGCCGTCCGCGCCAGAGCGCGCGAGTTCCGCCCGCTGATCCTCATTGCCGGCTACTCCGCGTACCCAAGGAAGATCAACTTCGCGATTATGCGCGAGATCGCCGACGAGGTCGGCGCCACGCTGCTGGTCGACATGGCGCACTTCGCCGGGCTGGTCGCTGGCGGCGTCTTCACCGGCGACTTCGACCCTGTCCCGCACGCACACGTCACCACCACCACGACGCACAAGTCCCTGCGCGGCCCGCGCGGCGGCATGGTGCTGTGCCAGCCTGAGTACGCCGACGCGGTGGACCGCGGCTGCCCGCTGGTGCTCGGCGGCCCGCTCGGCCACATCATCGCGGCCAAGGCCGTCGCGCTGGCCGAGGCCCGTCAGCCGTCCTTCCGGGACTACGCGCAGGCCATCGTGACCAACGCCGTTGCTCTCGCGGACGGGCTCATGTCTCGCGGTGCGCGGCTCGTCACCGGCGGCACCGAGAACCACCTCGTACTGCTGGACGTCTCGTCCTTCGGCCTGACCGGGCGCCAGGCCGAGGCCGCGCTGCTCGACGCGGGCATCGTGACCAACCGCAACGCGATACCGCGCGACCCGAACGGCGCCTGGTACACCACCGGCGTGCGCCTCGGCACGCCGGCGCTGACCTCACGCGGCTTCGGTCCCGACGAACTCGACCGCGTGGCCGAGCTGATCGTCGGCGTGCTGTCCGCGACAAGCCCGGCACCGGCACCCTCCGGCGGTTACTCTAAGGCCAAGTACGTGCTCGCCGACGGCGTCGCCGCCAAGACCCACGCCGCCGCGTCCGAACTGCTAGACGCGCACCCGCTCTATCCCGGCCTCGACCTGGGCTGAGGTAACGGCATGGCCCGAGCCGCCGCTGGTGCCGGCAGGTCATACCGTGGCGGTCATGACCACAGCCGACGTCCTGTCCGGGCACCCTGAGGGCGAGTCGCTCGACCTGCCGGCCCTCCCGGTGTCCGCCGGTGCCCTCATCTTCAGCCGCGCTGGCGACCTGCTGATACTCAAACCGACCTACAAGTCCGGCTGGACCATCCCCGGCGGAGTGATGGAAGCCGACGGTGAGACGCCGTGGCAGGCATGCAGGCGCGAGGTCCGCGAGGAGTGCGGGATCGCGCTGAAGCAGGCCCGGCTCGCCTGCATGGATTTCCGGCCGGCGCGTCCCGGCAGGCCCGGTGGCATCAGGTACCTGTTCGACGCCGGCCAGGTCGGCGACAGGACTCTCGCCTCGATCACCGTCCAGGCCGAGGAAATCTCGGAGTACCGGCTGG
Organism: Streptosporangiaceae bacterium; assembly: GCA_035621915.1. Taxonomy (GTDB): domain Bacteria; phylum Actinomycetota; class Actinomycetes; order Streptosporangiales; family Streptosporangiaceae; genus JAJYUU01. The sequence goes on along the minus strand of DASPWG010000256.1, from coordinate 10,951 downwards.
TCCCGCTGGCGCAGGCGGTGCGATTGCTGCGGCCCCCGATCGCGCGCCGCGTCCGCGCGGCGACCGCCGCCAGGGGCACGGTCTACCTGGAAAACGGCCGTCCCGTCCCCCAGGTCAGCGTCCGCCGCCGACTGCGCTAGCGCACGCCGCGACGCTGCGCGGCACTTGCATGACGCAACGTCAAGGCGCAACCTCGTTTAACCCTCGCTGCGGGGGTAACGTGACCGTAAGCCGAAGCGGATGTTACGGAGGACTGTGACCGCCGAGATCCCGGAAGGCAGGCCAGGGACCCACGCCGTCGTCTTCTACCACGACCACGAGCTGGCCGGTGTGGTGGGCGACTACCTCGTGCGCGCCATCAACGACGGCGGAGTTGCGATCATCGTGGCCACCCCGCAGCACCGCCTGTGGGTGAACGGCTGGCTCATGCAGTCCGGCATTGACCTCGCCGCGGCCTGCGCAGGCGGCTCTTACGTGGTGCTGGACGCCAGCCAGACGCTGGCCCGCTTCCTTCGGGGCGGCTGGCCGGACCCGTCGGCCTTCTGGTCCGAGATCGGGTCGGTGCTGTCCAGCGCGGCCCGGCGCAAGCACGGGCCGATCTGCGTCTTCGGGGAAATGGTCGGGCTGCTCTGGGACGGCGGCAATTTCGGCGCCGCCGTCGAGCTCGAGGCGCTCTGGAATGAGCTGGCCGGGCAGTACCCGTTCGCGCTGCTGTGCGGTTATCGGCACGCATCGGTATCAGCGAGCAGGGACAGCGATGCGCTGGCCCAGGTCTGCTTCGCGCACTCACAGGCCGTCGGCCTGCCGTCACCGGCCTGACGGCCGGTTCTCAGCCGCCTTGCCGCGGCCGGGGTGCGTGACAGCTGCACGGCCGGGGAGCCTGCTGCCACAGCCCCGCCATCACCAGCGACAGGGTCGTCTCGAAGATGTCGTCTTCAGCCACCTCCGGAAGTTCGGTCCTGATCCGCCAGATGTTCGGGTGCTGGTCCCTGGCGACGGCGAGGTACGCACTAGTCCACGCTGACCGGTCGCTCTGCTGCAGGCTCTCGTCCAGCGCCAGGAAGGCCGCCTCGAACCCCGCGGCGGCGAGGGTGAAGTCACCCACTGAGCGGTACATGAGCGCGGCCTGCGCGCCGTCGAACCCGGCGTCCAGCATGGCGCCGATGATGATGTCGACGGCGCGGATCTCCGCCGGTCCCTGGGTCGTCCGGTAGGCCGAGATCGACGCTGCCGCAGGGTGAGTCTGATAGGTGCGGCGCAGCCGCCTGGCACCGTCGACCAGCGTGTCGATCCAGCAGTCCTGCGGCTCCAGTCCCACCATCGATTCCTCGATGAGGCGGTCGGCAATCGCCAGCACCAGGTCGTCCTTGCTGGCGAAGTGGCGGTAGACCGCCGTCTGGTCGGCGCCGAGCGCCCGGCCCAGCTTCGGCAGGCTGAACCCGTCGATCCCGTCCTGGTCGAGCAGCCGCAGGCTCTCGGTGACGATCATCTCCGGGGTCAGGCTCCCGCGCCGTAGTCCGCGCCGCGGCTGCCTTGGCAGGTCCGCAGCAGCCTGCGCAGTGGTCATCCCGCTTCCCCTCCCCAGCATTAGCCCTCCCGGCGGCCGCTTCTTGCCGGCCGCCTGGGCCGCTGGCAGGACCGTAAACCCTACTAGTAAGTAACGTTAGTCAAAGCCATTGACAACTCCTTTGTCAACTGCTTGAGTACCCGGCAAGTTGCAACCGGAGGGAGGCTTCATGCCGGCAGGTACGGAGCTGCTCTTCTGCAATGGCACTGTGTTCGATGGCCGCTGCTTCCTGCCGCCCGGCAGCACCGTGCGAGTCCGCGGCGGGCGCATTGCCGCGGTCGGCAGCCCGCCCGCTGCGCACTCGGCACCCGTGCCGGAGACGACCGTGGTCGACCTGCAGGGCGGGACGCTACTGCCCGGCTTCATCGATGCGCACGTGCACCCGGTCTTCGCCGGCGACCAGCTCCGGCGGTGTGATCTCAGCGCGGGCCGCACGCTGGCGGACTACCTCGAGATCGTCGCCGGCTACGCGCGCGAGCACCCTGGCGAGGACTGGATTACCGGCGGCGGCTGGTCGATGGAGGCGTTCCCGGCCGGCATACCGACGGCCGCGATGCTGGACAGCCTCGTTCCCGACCGCCCGGTGTTCCTGCCGAACCGCGACGGCCACGGCGCCTGGGTCAACACGCGCGCGCTGATGCTGGCCGGCATCGACGCCCGAACCGCAGATCCCGCCGACGGCCGCATCGAGCGAGACGAGCGCGGCAATCCCGTCGGCATGCTGCAGGAGGGCGCGACCGGCCTGGTCTCCCGCCTCATCCCGGCGGCTACCGAGGACGACCGCGACCGGGCACTGCTGGCCGGGCAGGCTCACCTGCTCTCGCACGGCATCACCGGATGGCAGGACGCGATCGTCGGCCACGCCGAGAGCGCAGGAGATCCGCTCGCCGCCTACCTGCGCGCAGCCGGCGACGGGCGGCTGGTGGCCACCGTGGTCGGCGCACTGTGGTGGGACCGGGGCCGCGGCCTCGAGCAGCTTCCCGAGCTGCTCGAGCGGCGCAGCATGGCCCGGCAAGGGCGGTTCCGGCCGACGAGCGTGAAGATGATGCTCGACGGCGTGGCCGAGAACCACACAGCGGCGATGCTCGAGCCGTACCTCGACGGTCACGGCTGCGCTACCGCAGGCAGCGGCCTGGACTTCATCGACCCGGCCGAGCTGCCGCAGTTCGTGACTGCCCTGGACCGCGAGGGCTTCCAGGTGCACTTCCACGCCCTCGGCGACCGCGCCGTGCGCAACGCCCTGGATGCCGTCGCGGCGGCCAGGCACGAGAACGGCGGCGGCGGTCCGCGCCACCACCTGGCGCACCTGCAGGTTGTGCATCCCGATGACATCCCGCGCTTCGCGCAGCTGTCGGCGACCGCGAACATCCAGCCGCTGTGGGCTGCGCACGAGCCGCAGATGGACGAGCTGACGATCCCCTTCCTCGGCGAGCGCCGCACGGGCTGGCAGTACCCGTTCCGGTCACTCCAGGCCGCCGGCGCCGAGCTGTGCGCGGGCAGCGACTGGCCGGTCAGCAGCCCGAACCCGCTGTGGGGCGCGCACGTCGCGGTGAACCGGACGGTTCCGCCCGGCGCCGGAGCACAGGACCGCGACCCCTTCCTGCCGCAGCAGCGCCTCGACCTGGTCACGATCCTGGCCGCCTACACCAGCGGCAGCGCCAGGATCAACGGCCTGGACTCGGTGGCCGGCGCCGTGCGCGACGGCCTGGATGCCGACTTCGCCATCGTCGACACCGACCTGCGCCACATCGCCAGCCGCGAGATCGGCCAGGCAGCCGTCAGGCAGACCTGGATCAGGGGCGAGCTGGTCTACGACCGCGAGCAGGCGGCATGAGAACCCAACCGACCACACGGCTGGCCACCGGCCTGCCAGCGGAGTTCTAGGAGGACAGATGAGCCCACGACGGCGGATCTCGGCGGCGGCGCCCTTGCTTGCGGCCGTCCTGGCGGCGACCGGCCTGCTGACCGCAGCATGCGGCCGGTCGCTCGGCGCGGGGGCGAGCTCGCAGCAGGTCTCGCCGACGAAGGGACTGGTCACGACCACGCCGGCCGGCACGACGCCGGTGGCCTCGGTGACGTGGGCGGTGTACCGGCCGGTCAACTCGCTCGACCCTATCTTCGCCTTCGACTACCCGGAGAACACCGCGATCTCGCTGATGTGCGAGTCGCTGCTGCACCAGGCGCCGGACGGGTCGATCCAGCCGGGGCTGGCCACGGTGGTGACGCCGTCGCCGACCACGATGGTGTTCACCCTCCGGCCGGGGGTGAAGTTCTGGGACGGCAACCCGGTCACGCCAGCCGACGTGGTGTACAGCCTCGACCGGCAGATGGAGCCCTCCTACGGCGGCTTCTACGGCGGGGTCTTCAGCCGGGTCAAGTCCATCGCCGCGACGGGCGCGGACCAGGTGACGATCACGCTGAACCAGCCGGACTACTGGCTGGAGGGCGAGCTGTCCTCGATACCTGGCGTCATCATCCAGAAGAGCTACGCGGTCAAGGAGGGCACGAACTACGGCACTCCGGCAGGCGGCATCATGTGCACCGGCCCGTATGAGTTCAAGTCCTGGACCGCCGGCGCGGGCGTGACCGCGGTAGCCAACCCGCACTACTGGAACCCCGCGGTCAAGCCGCTGGTCAGGCAGATCATCATCAAGGGCGTCTCGTCGGCTGCCTCGTTCACCTCGGGCATGCTGACCGGCGCCATCCAGGGCTCGTACTACTCGGGCCTGTCGAACCTGAGCGAGTTTGAGCACAGCAGCACGGTCCGGGTTTACCAGGGACCGGGCGAGGAGACCGACGCGCTCGTCGTGTCGGCGACGACGGGTCCGCTCGCCAGCGTCAAGGTCCGGCAGGCGCTCTCGCTGGCGCTGGACCGGCAGGCGATCATCAGCCAGGTCTACGACGGCGCCGCTGTGATGCCGCGCTGGCTGGCCAACCCCGGCACGTTCGGCTACGGCCAGTCGGTGTTCACCAAGGCCTACGACAGTTCGCCGGTCCTCACCCAGAACCTGGCGCAGGCGCGCAAGCTCGTCCGCGAGGCCGGCGTCACCGGCCAGACCATCACCATCGGCACGTCGAGCGAGATCGCCAGCATCGCCGCGGAGACCGGCGCCTACCAGCAGGCTGCCGAGGCCATCGGGCTCAAGGTCGTGCTCAAGTCGGTCTCCGCCGCTGACTACATCAACTTCTTCACCAGCGCGCAGGCGCGCGCGGGCATCGACGGCTTCATCACCGTGAACTACGGCGACTACGCCGACCCCGCGGCGCTGCTGGCGACGTTCGCCCTGCCCGGCGGCGACCAGAACTACGACAACTTCAGCAACCCGCAGATGACCGCCCTGCTCAACCAGGCCGAGGGCACCGCCAACCCGGACGCGCGCGCGGCGCTCGTGGCCAAGGCGGAGGAACTGGCGACCAAGCTGCTGCCGTGGATCCCTGACGTGCAGCCCACGAGCGTCCTGTTCCTGAGCAAGGGGCTCACCGGCGCGGTCGCGTCCTTCTCCTACATGTTCGCGCCCTGGGCCGACAACCTGGGAGGAACGAGATAGCGGTGCGCTGGCGTTTCCTCGTCCGCAGGCTGGCCATGCTGCTGGCCAGCCTGCTGGTGGCGAGCTTCGTGATCTTCGGTGCGCTCTACCTGGCTCCGGGCAACCCCATCAGCGCTCTGTCGGGTGGCCGCGCACTGCCGCCGGCCAGCCTGCGGGTACTCGAGCAGCGTTACCACCTCAACCAGCCGTTCCTGGCGCAGTACTGGTACTGGCTCGAGAACGCCCTGCACGGGAACTTCGGGGTCTCGATCACCCTGCAGGAGAACGTGTCGTCGGTCATCGCCGCGCGGATGTGGACGACCGGCGGCCTGGTGCTGTACGCAGCGCTGATCATCCTGGTCGTGGGCATCGGCAGCGGCGTTCTTGCCGCGCTCCGGCCCGGCCTGGCTGACACCAGCGTGCTGGTGTCGACCGCGATCTCGGCCGCGCTGCCGTCGTTCGTCGCCGCGATCCTGCTGATAACGCTGTTCTCGGTGAAGCTCGGCTGGTTCCCCGCCCTGGGCAACGGGACCAGCTTCGCCTCGAACATCCGGCACTTCACGCTGCCCGCCGTCGCCCTGGCGATCTCCTCGCTGGCGATTGTCGCCAGGGTGACCAGGGCGGCGGTACGTGAGGAGGCCGATCGCGAGCATGTGCAGACGGCGGTCAGCCGCGGCATCCCAGCCCGGCAGCTCATCCGGCGGCACATCCTGCGCAACGCGGCGATCCCCATCACGACCGTGTCCGGCATCACGATCGCCTCGCTGATCGCTGTCGCCGCGGTCGTGGAGACCGCATTCAGCCTGAACGGCCTGGGCGCGTACCTGGTGCAGGCCGCCGAGTCCAAGGACCTTGCGGTGGTGCAGGGCATCTCGCTCGTCCTCGTCACCGCGTTCGTGCTGATAAACGCGCTGGTCGACGTCCTGTACGCGGCGCTCGACCCGCGGGTCTCGCTCGGCAGCCGGGCCCAATGAGGACGGCCCGGATGAGGACAGCCCAGATGAGGACAGCACAGTAATGGCGACCGCGGTAGGGGTGGCGGCGCGCGGGGCCACGCCGCGGGCCAGAAACGGCGCCATGGCGCTGCTGCGCTCGACCGGTGTCGCGGGCATGGTGTCGGCGGCCGTCATCGCCGTCGCCACCGTGCTGGCAGTCTTCGGGCCGCTGCTCGCGCCGTACAACCCCGAACTGCCCAGCCTCGGGCTGGCCTTCGTCGGGCCAACCGGCGGCCACCTGCTCGGCTTTGACTTCGAGGGCCGGGACGTGCTGTCCCGGCTGCTGGCCGGCGCGCAGTCCTCGATGATCGGGCCGCTCGCCGTGGTGATCGCCGCGATGGCGCTCGGCACCGCGATCGCGGTCGTCGCGGCCTGGCGCCAGGGCCCGGTGGACACGGTGATCTCCTCGGGCCTGGACATCCTGTTCGCCTTCCCCGGCATCCTGCTGGCGGTGCTGGCCGCGGCGGTCTTCGGCGCAGGCCTGACGGCAGCGGCCATCGCGCTGTCGATCGCCTACACGCCCTATGTCGCCAGGGTGCTGCGCGGTGCCGCGCTGCGCGAGCGCGGCCAGCCCTACGTGGCCGCGCTCGAGGTGCAGGGCGCCTCGGGGACCTCGATCTGCCTGCGGCACATCGTGCCGAACATGCTGCCCCTGATCGTCGCGCAGGCGACGATCATGTTCGGCTGGGCCATGGTGGACCTGGCGGCGATCTCGTTCCTCGGGCTTGGCGTGCAGCCGCCCGCGCCCAACTGGGGCGTGATGATCTCCGAGAACGAGCCGGGGATCCTGCAGGGCTACCCGCTGCCGTCGATAGCGGCCGGGCTGTGCATCGTCGGCGTCGTCATCGCCTTCAACGTGCTCGGCGAGCGGCTGTTCGAGCAGGCCCAGGCGGCGCGCCGATGAGCGCGCCGGCGGCCGCGGCGGCGGGACAGCCGCTGCTGGACGTGGACGGGCTGACCGTGCTGCTGCCGGTGGAAGGCCAGCAGCGCGAGGTCCTCAGGGACGTGTCCCTGCAGATCCGGGCCGGCGAGGCGGTCGGGCTGGTTGGCGAGTCTGGCTCAGGCAAGTCGATGACCGCCAGGGCGATCGACCGGCTGCTGCCGAAGGGCGCGCAGGTGCGCGGCCAGATCCGGTTCGGCGGCCGCGAGGTGACGGACCTGGCCGGCGCGGAGCTGCGCGCCTTTCGGAACAAAGTGGCAATGATTTTCCAGGATCCGCGTGCGCATGTGAATCCGGTCCGCCGGATCGGTGACTTCATGACCGAGGCGCTGCGGACCAACCTCGGGGTCCCTGCGGCGGACGCGCAGCAGCGCGCTGCGGACATGCTCGCCCAGGTCGGCATCGATGAGCCGGCCCGGCGGCTGCGCCAGTACCCGCACGAGCTGTCCGGCGGGATGCTGCAGCGGGTGATGATCGCCGCCGCGCTGCTGACCGAGCCTGCCCTGCTGCTCGCCGACGAGCCCACGACCGCGCTGGACGTGACCACCCAGGCCGAGGTGATGGCGATCTTGGACGAGCTGCGGCACGAGTACGGGCTCGCGATGCTGTTCATCACCCACGACCTGGAACTGGCCGCGGCGATCTGCGACCGCACGATCGTGATGTACGCCGGGCAGGTCGTGGAGGTGCGCAGGTCAGAGCTTCTGCACAGTGACCCGCTGCATCCCTATACGGCGGCGCTCGCGGCCGCCAGGCCCGACATCGCGCAGCAGTCCAGGAGGCTGCGCGCGATCCCTGGCCGTCCGCTGTCGGCATTCGAGGCACCGCCGGGCGAGTGCGCGTTCGCGCCGCGCTGCGCGCACGCACGGGAGGCCTGCCTGGCCGCGGTGCCGGAGCTGGTCGCGCTGGACGGCGGGCTGTCACGGTGCGTCAGGGTCACCGAGCTGCGCGGCCAGCTGGAGGCCGCCCATGCCTGAGTCGGCTGCCGTGCTCGAGGTGAGCGGGCTGCGCAAGGAATTCGGCAGCCTGGTCGCCGTGGCGGACGTGTCATTCCGGGTCCTGCCCGGCAGGTCGCTGGCCATCGTCGGCGAGTCCGGGTCGGGCAAGACCACCATCGCCAGGATGATCGTCGGCCTGGAGCGCCCGACCCGCGGCACCATCACGGCCTGCGGTCGTGACCGGTCCAGGCCGGCCAGGTCGGCGCGCGACCGGCGGCGCCGCGGCGGCGAGGTCCAGATCGTCTTCCAGGACCCCTACACCAGCCTCGACCCCCGGCAGACCGCCGAGCGCGCCATCGACGAGGTGCTCCGCTTGCATCACGGCTGGCCGGCCGATCGCCGCCGGGCGCGGATCGACGAGCTTGCCGAGCTAGTGGGCCTGGATGCCCGCCAGGTGCGGGCGCTGCCGCGTGCCCTGTCCGGCGGCCAGCGCCAGCGGGTGGCGATCGCGCGGGCGCTGGCGGCGCAGCCGCAGATCCTCATCCTGGACGAGTCAGTGGCCGCGCTGGACGTGTCGATCCAGGCTCAGGTGCTGAACCTGCTGGCCGACATCCGCGACGAGACCTCGGTCTCCTACGTGCTGATCAGCCACGACCTCGCGGTCGTGCGCCAGCTCACCGACGACGCGATCGTGATGCACCGCGGGCAGCTAGTCGAGCGCGGCCCGACCGCGCGCGTCCTTGACGATCCGCAGCACCCGTATACCAAGCGGCTGCGCGCGAGCGTTCCGCGGCCTGGCTGGAAACCGAGCCGGCGCCAGTTGGCGCCCGCCAACCTGAAGGGCGAACCCTCGTGACCGATCTGTGCTACCTGTCAGCCGCCGACGCACTGCGCCTGTTCCGCGCCCGTGAGCTATCGCCGGTCGAACTGCTCGAGGCGCTGATCGCGCGGGCGGAGGCGGTCGAGCCGAGCATCAACGCGTTCGCGGCGACGCACTATGAGCAGGCGCTTGCGCAGGCCAGGGCGGCGGAGGCCAGGTACGCCGGGCGGGGCGAGGCGCCGAGGCCACTGGAGGGCCTGGCCGTGGCGGTCAAGGAGGAGGCGCCGATCGCCGGCCAGCTCAACACGCTCGGCTCGGTCCCGCTGCGCGACCTGGTGGCAAGCCAGACCGCGGTGTTCGTGCAGCGCATCATCGACGCCGGCGGCATCGTGCACGCCAGGACGACCACGCCGGAGTTCTCCTGCGCCCCGGTCACCTGGACCAAGCTGTGGGGAGTGACGCGCAATCCGTGGCACACCGGCTACTCCCCCGGCGGATCCAGCGGCGGATCGGGGGCCAGCCTCGCGGCCGGAACAACGACGCTGGCGACGGGCTCGGACATCGGCGGCTCCATCAGGATCCCGTCGTCGTTCTGCGGTGTCGTCGGGTTCAAGCCGCCATACGGGCGGGTGCCCGAGGTGGAGGTGTTCAACCTCGACCACTACTGCCACGAAGGGCCGATGGCCAGGACCGTCGCGGACTGCGCGCTGCTGGAGAACGTCATCGCCGGGCCTGACCCCAGCGACGTCGCCTCGCTGCGCCCCAAGCTTGAGATCCCCGCCGACCTGGCGCCCGTCCGCGGCATGCGGATCGCGCTGAGTCCCGACCTTGGCTGCTACGAGGTCGACGCGGACGTGGCAGCGAACACCGCGGCCGCGGCGGACCGGCTGCGGGCGGCGGGCGCAGTGGTAGAGGAGGTGGCGCTGCCGTGGCAGCTTGACATGATCCGGCAGGCCGCGCTCATCCACTTCGGCATGATCTTCGGCCCGTCGATCCGGGAGATCTACGAGGCCAGCGCCGATGAGCTCACCTCGTACGCCCGGCACCTCGTGACCGACTCCGACGCAGTATCGAAGGACGACTTCATCACCGGCCTCAATCTCGAGGGCCGCATCTACGCGCCGCTCGGGGCGCTGCTCGAGGAGTTCGACGCGCTGATCTGCCCGACGTTCGCGCTGCCTGCGCTGCCGGCCGAGTACGACGTCGGCGACCCGATCGCCGTCAACGGGCGCGCGTGCGCGGAGTGGACGGACGTCATGATGACGCTGCCGTTCAACATTGCCAGCCGGTGCCCGGTGCTGAGCGTTCCGTCTGGCCGGTCGCGCGAGGGAGTGCCGACCGGACTGTCGGTCGTCGCCAGGACCTACGACGACGTGACCGCGTTCCGCGTCGCTGCCGCGCACGAGCGGGCCTTCCCCTGGCTCGATGAGCCGGCCCGGCGGCCGGCGCTTTAGCCCCGCAACGCTAGCGCCGACTCGGCGTGCCTGACCGTTGGTGCCGGTCGGTAACTGGCGGGCACGCCGAGTCGGAGCGTTGTCCGGTCGCTCATTGGGCCGGGCCACCGGCTGCGAGGGTTTTGACGCCTGCGGTCGTGAGGGCGTGCAGGCCTTCGATAAGTGACCTGGCCGTCCAGGTCAGGCGGTGACGGGTGCAGGGACCACGGTGATTCCTGGTTGAGTCAGGGCCGTGGTTGTCTCGTCGACGGCGAAGCGCTGCACTTTGAGATCGCCGAAGTGCGGGTTCTGCGCGACGCTGCGCGCGAGCGCGGAGGCGAGGAAACTGTCCGCTGATGTGGCGTCGGTGAACAGGTACAGGCCGCCGCGCTGGGTGTGATCGACGTCGCTGAGCCAGACCTTGGTGAGCAGCCCGGGAAGGGCGGCGAAGGACGGTGCAAGTTCCGCGCTGACCTGCGCATACCGTTCCGGAGACATGTCGACGAGGTCGAACGTGATTATGATCGCATGCATTGCAGCCTCCCTGGGAGCCAGATGACCTGATGTCTGGAACATTAGGTTCGGGCGCTCGGGTGCCGCATCGGGTGATCACGTCATGGTGGTGACCCGATCGCTGTAGTGCCTCAGCGCTCGGCGGTCGTGAGGCCGTGCTCGGCGGCGATGCGGGCCGCCTCGGCCCGGGTGTGGATGCCGAGTTTGTCGAAGACGTT
>DASPWG010000255.1:0-22582 GCA_035621915.1 Streptosporangiaceae bacterium | reverse complement strand
ACCACGATGCGGGTCGCGCCAGCGGCCAGCACCTCATCAAGGGTCTGCTCGTCGATGCCGCCGATGGCAAACCACGGCCGGGGCGTAGCCAGCCCCGCCGCGTAGCGGACCAGGCCAAGGCCCGGCGCCGGGCGGCCCGGCTTAGTCGGCGTCGGCCAGACCGGCCCGGCGCAGAAGTAGTCCGCGGCCGGCTCGGTGCTGGCCGCTAGCGACTGGTCGGGCGAATGCGACGATAGCCCGATCAGCGGTCCTGGCCCGAGGATGGCCCGCGCGTCGCGCACCGGCAGGTCGTCCTGGCCGAGGTGCAGCACGTCGGCGCCGCAGGAGTAGGCCACGTCGGCCCGGTCGTTGACCGCGAGCAGCGCGCCGTGGCTCTCGCAGGCGGCTCTGAACACCTCGAGGAAGCGCAGTTCCTCGGCAGCCTCCAGGCCCTTCTGCCGGAGCTGGACTATGTCCACCCCGTTGCTCAGCACCTCGTCGAGGAACGGCCTCAGGTCACCCTGCCGCTCCCTGGCGTCGGTGCAGAGGTAGAGCCTGGCCGTCGCGAGCCGAGCACGCTGCACGCTCAGAAGGCTAGTGCTTGCGCCCGCCTGTTGACCTCGGTGCGACGGTGCTCGGCCAGCGCCTGGACGGGCGTCCCCGGCAGCGAGTCGTCCGCGGTGAACAGCCAGCTCAGCGCCTCGGGCTCGGAGAACCCGCAGTCGAAGAGCAGGGTCAGCGTGCCGCCCAGGCCGTGGATGACTTGCTGACCATCGAGGAACTTGGCAGGAATGCCGACGTCACCGCTCGGACGCTGGACTGCGAGCAGCTTGCGGTCTCGCAACATCTGCTTCACCCGGCTCACGGGCAGGCCAAGGCGGTCCGCCACGTCCGGGATGCTCAGCCAGTCTCCGACGATGGCATCGGTCGGGGGGTCGATCTGTGCCACGTGACCAGCTTCCCACATCAAGGTGTCAGCAAAACATGCCGCATACAGTCACATTTCCGGCATCTCATCACGTGTTTAGGCAGCGCTGTCGCGGACGGCGACGCCTGGGTCGGCCAGCCTGGCAGGGTCGACGGCAGCCCCGGACTCGATGAGCCGCCGGGCCTGCAGCAGGTCCCGCGGCATGCTGACCGTCAGCGCGGCCATCAGCCGGCCACCCGCGAGCCAGCATGCTGCCCATTTCGCGTCCTGCTGCGGGTTCCCGCGCCAGATCAGCTGGTCAGCGCCGCCATGCCAGCCCACGTACTGGACCATCCGCCCGAATTGTTCGGACCAGAAATACGGAACGGGGTCATACTCCGCACACGCCCCGAGCAGGCCGGCGGCCACCACCTCCGGCGCGTGCAGGGCCACGTCCCAGTGCTCGAACCGGAGCCGCCTGCCGTACCTGGCTGACCAGAACGACGCGCAGTCCCCGGCCGCATAGACGCCGGGCATCGAGCTGCGCAGCTTCCCGTCGACGGTCACCCCGTTGTCCAGCTCCACGCCAGACCCGGCCAGCCAGTCCACGGCCGGGCGCACGCCAACGGCGGTCACGACCACCTCGGCGGCCAGCCGCTCGCCGTTGGCTAGCCGGACGCCTCCGTCCTCGATCGCCGCGACCTTCTCCCCCAGCCGCAGGTCCACGCCAGCCTCGGCATACCAGGGCGCCATCACGGCGCCGACCTCGGGCCCGACCGCGACCGCCACCGGGGCCCGCGCGGCCTCCACGACGCTCACGGCGCAGCCGCGCTGCACGCCTGCCGTCGCGAGCTCCGCGCCGATCCAGCCGGCACCGACTATGCAGAGTCTCGTTCCCGGCACGAGAAGTGCTCGCAGCTTGAGCGCATCGTCGATCGTCCGGAGCACGTGCTGCGATCCCGGCCCTGGCAGCCGGATCGGCGTCGCCCCGGTAGCCAGCACGAGCGCATCGAAGTCGTGCTCGCCCGCCTCGGTGCTGAGCGTTCCTGGCCGCAGCCCGGTCGCCGTCTGGCCGAGCAGCACCTCGGCGCCCAGCGAGTCCAGGTCGGCGCGCAGCGAGGTGTCATCAAGCTCGCCGGTCATCAGCTTCTTCGACAGCGGCGGCCGGTCGTAAGGCGGGCTCTGCTCCGCGCCGATCATCGTCACCGCGCCGGCGAAGCCGCGGGCGCGCAGCTCCTCGACGGTCCGCAGCCCGGCCAGGCCCGCCCCGACGACCACGACCTTGTCCGGGACGGTCATCCGCACTCCGCCTTTCGTCGCCGCCGCGAGCGGCCACTGGCCCGCAACCAGAAACCTCGCCGGCAGTCTCAGTTAGCAGCGGTCCGGTTCACGGCCACAGCCGAGTACATCGTGCCGCAGAGACGGGGTGATCACGATGACGGGATGGCGGCGCGACGGCCTAGCCCGCCCGGACTCTTCCGCCAGTGTCATTCGGGCGAGCGTGGCGCAGCGGGCCTGCGCACTGTCGCTGGCCTGCGTGCTGTCGCTGGCCTGCATGCTCTGGCTGGCCGGGTGCGGCGTGAACGCTGGCCGTAGCTCCCGTGCCCGGCGAGCCGATGACGCCGTGGCCGCCAGATCGGCCGTCGCCGTGCCCGCCTGGGTGTCCGACCTGCAGATGATCTCGGCGACGACGGGCTGGGCGCTGCTCTCGACTTCGAATCCGGCGCTGCCGAGCCCGGCCGCTACCGAGCTGGCGCGGACAACGGACGGCGGCCGGACCTGGGCCGTAGTCACCCCGCCGGCTGCAGCAGGCGCGCTGGCCGCGGACCAGGCGGTGCTGAAGGCCGTCAGCGCGAGCCGGGCCTATCTCGCCGTCGGCGGGGCTTCCGGGTACAGCATTCCGGCTGTCGGCCAGACGGAGGTGTTCGCGACCAGCGACGGCGGCCGCTCGTGGCGGCATTCGGCGCCGTTCCCGGCCGCAGGCCCGGATGTGCTCGACTTCGATGGCGCCTACGGCTGGCTGCTTGACGACGAGGGCGCGGCCATGGGGCAGAACCCCATAAAGGTCTACCGCAGTACGGACGGCGGCGTCCGCTGGTCCCTCGTCGCGCAGACCGCCAGCTCGGTGACGGCCCCGCCGAGCGCGAGCGGCCTGCCGGTGTACTGCGACAAGGGCAGCATGGCGTTTCGGTCCCCGCGGGTGGGCTGGATAACCGGCGGGTGCAACGAACTCGGTGTCTGGGTCTCGTCCGACGGCGGCCTGCGCTGGGCCGTGCAGGCGCTGCCGCTGCCGGCCAGCACGTGCAGGCTCAGCGGCTGCTCCATCGCCGCTCCGCAGTTCTTCGGCCGCACCGGGTACCTCGCCATCTGGGCAGCCCCGCAACCCGAGCTGCTACTGACGAGCAGCGACGGCGGGACGAGCTGGCAGCCCCTGCCGCTGCCGCCCGGCGCAGACCAGGTACGCGTGATGTTCTTCTCGGCCGCGAGCGGGCTGCTCGTGCCGCTCACCGCACCGCAGGGTGACTACAGCCGCGTCTTCTACATCACCGCGGACGGTGGCAGGCGCTGGGTGGCCGTCCGGCAGGGCCGGGCGTTCGGCTCGATCGCGGCTGCGACGTTCGACCCCGTCTCCGCTACGACACTGTTCGCCTGGAACGCGGACGCGGGCATCGGCGGCAGCATGCCGCGGATATACCGGAGCACAGACTCAGGGCGCACCTGGATCGGCTTCGAGCCGCGCCTGACCGCCGCCGGCAGCTGACGTTGTCGGGCAGTCACGCCGGCGGAGCCATCCGGCAGAGATTGCGGCCGGGTTGATCCGCCGGGGAGCGGTAGAATCCCCTGGCTCATATCACAAGACTCTGATTGCGGGGACAGCAACAGCTCATGGACGCCGCTGAACTCGAGCTCCTCACGTCCGTAGAGGACCGCCACTGGTGGTACAAGGAGCGGCGCGCCATCCTCGCGCGGGAGCTTCGGAGTCTGCCTGGCCCCGGCCTGGCGGTCGATATCGGGGCCGCCGGGGGCGGTAACACTCAGGTCCTTGCCAGGCACGGCTGGCAGGCGCTCGCCATCGAGTACTCAGCCACGGCGGCAGAAGTCGCCAGGTCCCGTGACGTGCCGGTAGCACGGGCTGACGCCAGAGAGCTTCCCCTTAAGTCCGATTCATGCCCGCTGGTGGTCGCCTTCGACATCCTGGAGCACATCCAGGAGGACTACCTCGCCGCAGCCGAGATCGGCAGGATCCTGCGGCCTGGCGGCACGGCGCTGATAGCCGTGCCGTGCGATATGTCCCTGTGGTCGGCGCACGACGACGCTGTGGGCCATGTCCGGCGGTACACGCGAGCCGAGTTGGCTGCCCTCGTCCAGAAAGGCGGCCTGACGATCGACCGAATGTGGAGCTGGAACGTTATCCTTCGGCCGGTAGTGGCGATGCGCCGCAGGGTGGCTACCGGGAGTGACCTCGACGACGTTCCGCCGGTTGTCAACACCGCCCTGAAGTCGATCATCGTCGCTGAGCGCTATCTTCCGCTGAAGTCGGCGCCGGGCGTTTCGCTGATGCTCCGAGCATGCAAGGAGTTAGCCCCCGATGGCCGATCGGCAGGCTAACGTGATGCAGGCATCGATCGGCACGGCAGCGGCTGGGACAGGAACGCGGCGTGGGGCTCGCGAACTGTGTGCAAGCTGATGATGATGCAGAATGTCCGTGATTCATCAAACACGCCAGAATGCGACACTGTTCTGAGCTCGCGGCGCGCTAGCTGCGCCGCTGGCACTGCGGCGCCTGCCGGGCGGCGCAAGAATCTTTTAAGCTGCCACGGAGGCACACGCGATGGGCCGGGTCAAGTATTCCATCGTGGTTCCTGTCTATAACGAAGAGGAATCATTTGCGGCGCTTAGCGCTCGCCTTCGTGAGGTGATGGACCAGCTGGACGGGCCGGCCGAGGCAGTGCTGGTGGACGACGGCAGCACCGACGGCAGCTACCGCCTGATGGTCGAGGCACGCGACCAGGACGACCGTTTCAAGATCGTTCAGCTTTCCCGCAACTTCGGACACCAGCTGGCTATCACGGCAGGAATGGACCTTGCCTCCGGGCAGGCCGTTATCGTGATGGACGCTGATCTCCAGGATCCCCCGCACGTCATTCTGGATCTGGCGGCCAAATGGCAGGAGGGCTACGAGGTCGTCTACGCGGTCCGGCAGCATCGAGACGGTGAAACGCAGTTCAAGAAGCTGAGCGCTTCGATGTTCTACAGCCTGCTGCACCGGCTGGCGGACATCGACCAGACCATGGACGTCGGCGATTTCCGGCTCGTCGACAGGAGGGCCCTGGACGCATTCCTGTCGATGCGCGAGCGCAACCGGTACGTGCGGGGCATGTTCTCGTGGGTCGGATTCCGGCAGGCAGGAGTCCCCTACAACCGGGATTCCAGGCACGCGGGCAAGAGCAAGTACTCGCTGCGCAAGATGGTGCGGCTTGCCCTCAACGGCATCATCGGCTTCTCGACGGTGCCGCTGAAGCTCGCCATGTCGATCGGCTTCTTCCTGGCATTCGCCTCGGTCCTGTACGGACTCGTGGCCATCGCCCTGAAGCTCGCGGGCGTCCAGATCGTGCCTGGATATACCTCGCTGCTGGTCGCTATCACGTTCCTGAGCGGCATTCAGCTGACGGTCATGGGAATGGTCGGCCAGTACGTGGCCAGGGTGTATGACGAGGCCAGGGGCCGCCCCCTCTACCTGATCAGGGAGACACGCGGCTTCGCCGGCCCGGCGGCAGCTGACATCAGCGACCACGCTGGCGGGGTCAGCATTGCCCGGCAAGCTGGCCCGCCCGCCCAGGCGGGCTACCCGGCAAGGACCAGCTAAGGCTGGGAGCGCCCTGACCGGGCTAGGCTGAGGTCTATCGCGCGGGAGTCCGGTGCTGACCGGACTGAGAGGGCGGCTGGCGAGCCGCCGACCGCAGGAACCTGATCCGGGTCATGCCGGCGAAGGGAGCCGACCATCGGGCCAGTACCGGGCGCAGACGCTGACGTCCTGGTCATCGGCGGCGGCGTCATCGGGCTGAGCATCGCATGGCGCGCCGCCCAGCAGGGCCTGCGCGTGATCCTGGCCGACCCGCAGCCAGGCCAGGGCGCCACGCATGCCGCCGCAGGCATGCTGACGCCGGTCGCCGAGGCCGCCTACGCCGAGCGCGAGCTGTTCGCCCTCGGCCGGGACTCGCTCAGCCGTTACCCGGCCTTCGCCGCCGAGCTGGAACAGGCCAGCGGGCTGCCGACGGGATTCCGGCAGACCGGCACGCTGCAGGTGGCCTACGACCACGACGACCTGGCGGTGCTGGATGAGCTTGCGGCGCTGCAGGACTCATTCGGCGTGCGCACCAGGCCAATGACCGCGCGGGAATGCCGCGAGGCGGAGCCCATGCTCGACCCGTCGGTGGTCGGTGGCCTGCTGGCCACAGACGACGGCTCTGTCGATCCGCGGCTGTTGGCGCAAGCGCTGCTCAGGGCCGCGACCGCCGCCGGCGCCGCGCATTTCCCCGTCGCTGTCGCCGAGCTCCGCACCGGGACGGGCCGGGTGACCGGTGCAGTGCTGGCCGACGGCGGGCAGGTCACCGCGTCCCAGGTGGTACTGGCGGCCGGCTGGCAGTCGGCCGGGCTGGCCGGGCTGGCGTGCGGGCTCCCGGTCCGGCCGGTCAAGGGGCAGATCATCAGGCTGCGCGGCGGCGGGACAGGGCTTCCGCCCGGGCTGCTGCAGCGCACAGTCCGAGGCATCGTCAGGGGCTCCAGCGTGTACCTGGTGCCGCGGGAGAGCGGCGAGCTGGTCATCGGCGCCACCCAGGAGGAGATGGGCGCCGACACGACCGTCACGGCCGGCGGAGTGTGGCAGCTGCTGCGCGACGCCCGCACGCTCGTGCCGGGCATCACCGAGCTGGCGCTGACGGACGCGGTGGCCGGCCTGCGGCCGGGAACGCCCGACAACGCACCGGTGCTCGGGCCGGCCAGCCTGTCTGGGCTCGTGCTGGCGACGGGGCATTTCCGGGCAGGAGTCCTGCTCGCGCCGGTGACTGCCGACACGGTCGCGCACTACCTGCGCACCGGCATCAAGGACCCGCTGTGGGCCGCGTTCGGCCCTGACCGCTTCGGCCGGGCCGCAGCAGCGCCGCCAGGCCAGTCCAGGCAGCCCGCAACTGAAGCGGTGCCAGCGGCCGCAGCACGGGTTTCGCCTCGCGGACGGAACGCCGGCACATGACCGTGGTCGTCAACGGAGAGCCGCAGCGGTGGAACGGGCCGATGACCCTGGCCGACGCGGTGGCGCTGCTCACCAGCGCCGCCAGCGGCGTGGCCGCCGCCGTCAACGGCGACGTGATCCGCAGGACGGCCTGGGCATCGACGCAGCTGGCCGACGGCGACGAGGTCGAGGTAATCACTGCGGTGCAGGGAGGGTAGCGACATGGATGATCCGCTCGTCATCGCCGGCCTGTCGTTCAGCTCCCGCCTGATCATGGGGACCGGGGGCATGCCCAGCCTGGAAGTGCTCGACCGCGCGCTGGCGGCGTCAGGCACCGAGCTGACCACTGTGGCCATGCGCCGGGTCGACCCGGCCTCGTCCGGTTCCGTGCTCGAGCTGCTGACTAGCCGCGGGATCCGGCTGCTGCCGAACACCGCGGGCTGCTACACGGCCGCCGAGGCGGTCAGGGCCGCCCGGCTGGCGCGGGAAGCCCTCGGCACCGACTGGGTCAAGCTCGAGGTCATCGCGGACGAGCAGACGCTGCTGCCCGACCCCGTGGAACTGCTGGCCGCCGCCGAGCAGCTGGTGGCAGCCGGGTTCACCGTGCTCCCTTACACCAGCGACGACCCGGTCCTCGCCCGCCGGCTGGAGCAGGCCGGCTGCGCGGCCGTGATGCCGCTTGGCTCCCCCATCGGCTCAGGCCTTGGCATCAGGAACCCGCACAACATCGAGCTCATCACCGCTGCCGCCACTGTCCCTGTGATCCTGGACGCCGGCATCGGCACGGCGAGCGACGCCGCGATCGCCATGGAGCTTGGCTGCGCCGGCGTGCTGCTGGCCACTTCGGTGACCAGGGCCCGTGACCCGGAGCTGATGGCGGCGGCCATGCGGGAGGCAGTCATCGCAGGCCGGCTGGCGTTCCGCGCCGGACGGGTGCCGCGACGCCGGTACGCGCTGGCGACCTCGCCGCCCGTTTCCTGAACGAGCGCCGATCGGTGCCCGCCGCCTCACCCAGGCGGTTAGGGGGCGAGGACAGGATTCCGCAGCCTAGACTTCTCCCGATGGACACGACGTTGTCGGCCCCGATAGGGCAGATGCTGGACGGCCGCTACCTGGTCGAGTCACAGGTCGCCCGTGGTGGCATGGCCACCGTCTACCTGGGCCGCGACGTTCGCCTCGACCGGACAGTGGCGCTGAAGATCGCCCACCCCGAGCTGGCCAGCGATCCCGAGTTCGCCGCGCGCTTCATCAGCGAGGCCAGAGCCGTCGCGAAGCTGTCCAGCCCCAACGTGGTAGCGGTCTTCGACCAGGGCACGACCGGCGACATCAACTACATCGCCATGGAGTACGTGCCGGGGCCCACGCTCCGTGAGCTGCTCAACGCCAGGGGACGGCTGGGCCCGCGCGAGGCGCTGGACATCATCGAGGGCGTGCTTGCCGGGCTGGCCGCCGCGCATGACGCGGGCATCATCCACCGCGACGTCAAGCCGGAGAACGTCCTGCTCGGCACCGGCAGCATCGTGAAGGTGGCGGACTTCGGCCTGGCCAGGGCCGCGGCGGGGATGCGCGACACCAAGACCGGCATGCTCATCGGCACTGCCGCGTACCTGGCTCCCGAGCAGGTGTCCTCCGGCAGCTCGGACCAGCGCACCGACGTGTACGCGGCCGGCGTGATGCTCTTCGAGATGCTCACCGGCTGCCAGCCGCACACCGGCGACACCCCGCTGGCGGTCGCCTACAAGCACGTCAACGCGGTCGTCCCGGCACCGTCGAGCCTCGTACCAGGGCTGCCCTCGGCCCTGGATGCCCTGGTCGCCCTGGCCACCAGCCGCAACCCCGAGCTGCGCCCGCCGGATGCCAGGCATTATCTGCAGGCCATCGTGCAGGTGCGCCGTGGCATGCCGCTGCCGCCGGTGCACCGGGGCGCGCACGCCGCGGATGCGCGGCCGGCTCCCGGTGCCGGCCACTACCAGGGCCAGCAGGGCGGAAACGCGGCGACCTTCAGCATGGCGTCGACCGGCCGCATCGGCGGTCCGGGGCCGGCCGCGGGCCTGGCCGGGCCGGATGACTACCCGGAGCACGCGCCCAGCGGCACCATGGTGGCCGCCAACCACACGATGATCGTCCCGGCCGGTGATGACTATCAGGCCGACGGCCCGTACGCCACCCAGCCATCGCAGGTCCGCGGCTACCGTGAGCCATTCCTGCAGCGCTGGCTGTTCAGCAAGCGGATCATCGCAGTGCTAGTCGCCCTCGTGGTCGCGGTCGTTGCCTGGTGGGTGGCGGCCGGCCGGTACGAGCCCGTGCCCAGCGTCGTGCGGCTTTCTGTGGCCTCCGCCCGCGCCGAGCTCACCGACGCCGGCCTGGTGGTCGTGCTGGGCAAGGCCAGGCACAGCAACACGGTTCCAGACGGCTCGGTGATCGCCACCTATCCAGCCGCCGGGACCCGGGTCACGCACGGCCAGCACGTGACGCTGGTGCCCTCGCTGGGCGCCGTGCTCATCACCATGCCGAACGTGACCGGTCAGACGGTCCAGCAGGCCGAGGCGGCGCTCAAGGCCGCCGGGCTCAAGGCGGCGACGCCGACCCAGCAGGCCACCGCTGGCATCCCGGCGGGCATCGTCATCGCGACCAACCCGAACGCGTATCAGCAGTGGCCGGCGAACAAGCCGGTCCAGCTCGTGGTCAGCGCCGGGCCGCCGCTGCCGAACTTCGTCGGGCAGCAGCTGTCCGCGGCGGAGGCCGCGGCTCAGCAGGGCGGCTACACGATCGACCCGCAGACGGTTTCGAACAGCAGCCAGCCCGCCGACACGATCATCAGCCAGTCACCGCAGCCCGGCACGCCGATCTCGGGCGGCGAAGTCGTCGTGGTCCAGGTCTCACCCGGCCCGCCGAACGTGCCGGTGCCGAACGTAGACGGCCTGACCGAGCACCAGGCCATCCAGCAGCTGACGGCCGCCGGGTTCCAGGTGATGGTGCAGGGCGGCGGCTTCGGGGGCATCGTGACCGGCTACTCCCCCACCGGTCAGGCCCCGCAGGGCTCGACCATCACGATCACGGTCTTCGGGCTCTGACTTACAGCGGGGGTCCCTCGCCGTCGGTCTCCTGATAGGAGTACCGCTGCTCGCGCCAGGGATCGGCGACGTTGTGGTAGCCCCGTTCCTCCCAGAACCCCCGCCGGTCGACCGTGAGGTACTCGATGGCGCGAACCCACTTCACGCTCTTCCACGCGTACAGGCCTGGTACCACCAGCCGCAGCGGGCTGCCGTGCTCGGGGGTGAGGGGCTCGCCGTCGCGCTCGGTGGCCAGCAGGGTGTCGTCGGCGGCGAAGTCACTGATCCGGACGTTGGCGCTGTAGCCGAACTCTGCCCAGATCATCACGTGCGTGACCGCCGGGTCGGGCGGGTACAGCGCTAGCACGTCGGCTGCGGCCACCCCGGACCAGCGGATGGCGGGGACAGTGAACTTGGTCACGCAGTGAAAGTCGGCGATGACCTCGGTCGCCGGCAGCTCTTGCACGTCGGGCCAGCTCAGCGCCGTCTCCGCACCGGACGCGGTCGCCCCGAAGATACGCAGGTCCCAGCTGCCGGGATGGAAGGCGGGGACGGGCCCGTAATGCAGGACCGGCAGGGTCCTGGGGACGTACTGGCCCGGCGGCAGCTGCCCCTGGCGGGAGGTGGGCTTGGCCTCCGCGCCTGGCGGGCATCGCGGGACGCCGGGCTGGCCACTGCTCTCGCGCGCGCCTGTATCAGGCTGCGTCATCTCCAGCTGACCCGACCTTCCCGCACTCGCGCACTGCGCACGAGGCTGACCCTTGTCCTCGCAGGTGCAGCTATCTTGCCACCCCGCGGAATCTGGCCGAGCCTGCCCCACCGCCGAGCCCGCATCGCCCCGAGTGCGCTAAGCTACCTGCCATGCGTAGCGAGTATTGGTTTGGTTTTGGCTACCGGCCCGGCCCTGGGACGGTCGCCCGCCAGACTCTGCGCTGACGCAAGCGACGCTAACCAAGCCCCGGGCCGGATGGCTCGGGGCTTTTTGTCATGATGGAGCTTGGGAGGACGCGGTGGTAGTGGTCATGGCCCCGGAGGCCACGCAATCCGACATTGACGCGATCGTGGATCTCGTGCGCACCGCGGGCGGCGAGGCCTTCGTCAGCCGCGGCGTGTCCCGCACGATCATCGGCCTGGTAGGCGACGTCGACCAGTTCGGCGCTCTGAACCTGCGCAGCTACCAGGGCGTCAGCGACGTAGTGCGAATCTCCGCCCCGTACAAGCTCGTCAGCCGCGAGCACCATCCCAATCGGTCGGTGATTCATGTCGGCGGAGTGCCGATCGGGCCCGATACCGTCACCGTCATCGCCGGGCCGTGCACGGTGGAGACGGCCGAGCAGACCCTGATCTCGGCGCAGATGGCCAAGGCGGCCGGCGCGTCGGTGCTGCGCGGCGGGGCCTACAAGCCGCGCACCTCGCCGTATGCGTTCCAGGGCCTCGGCGAGGCCGGGCTGCGGATCCTGGCGGACGTGCGGGCAGAGACCGGGCTGCCCATTGTCACCGAGGTCATCGACCCGGCCACGGTGGACCTGGTCTCCTCCTACGCGGACATGCTGCAGGTCGGCACGCGCAGCATGCAGAACTTCACGCTGCTGCAGGCCGTTGGGTCGGCCAACAAGCCGGTGCTGCTCAAGCGCGGCATGAACGCCACCATCGAGGAGTGGCTGATGGCCGCCGAGTACATCGCGCAGCGCGGCAACCTCGACATCGTGCTCTGCGAGCGCGGCATCCGCACGTTCGAGACGGCCACCCGGAACACGCTGGACATCAGCGCGGTCCCGATCGCGCAGCGGCTCTCGCACCTGCCAGTGATCATCGACCCTTCGCACTCTGGCGGCCGGCGTGACCTGGTGCTGCCGCTGAGCCGGGCGGCGATCGCGGTGGGCGCGGACGGGCTCATCGTCGACGTGCACCCGCACCCGTCGGCGGCGCTGTGCGACGGCGACCAGGCACTGACCGGGGAGGACATCAGCGAGCTGGCCGAGATGGCAAGGACCCTGCCGCGGCTGCTCGGCCGCGGGCTCACGCCGGCGCTGCCTGAGCCGGCGCCGCTGGCCAGGTAGCAGCCTGGTCGCAGCCGTCACAGGCTGGCGACGGCCGGGATGACCTGGGTGCCGATCACCTCGAGCGGGCGCAGCGTCCAGACGTGCGCGACCGAGCCGATGACGGTGTCGAACCCGAGCTTGCTCAGCTCGGCAATCTGCTCGGTGAGCGGGCCGGCCCGCTCACCGTGCTCGCCGACGTCCAGCACGAGATAGCAGGTCTTCTCGATCTGGTCGTAGTCCCGGCCCTCGGCCTCGCAGTGCGCACGCAGGATCTCCAGCTTGCGGGCCAGGTCTGGGCCGGCGAACAGGTTGCAGGCCTGCCCGTAGCGGGCCACCAGGCGCAGCGTCTTCCGCTCGCCCGACCCGCCGATCATGATCGGCGGGTGCGGCCTGGTGATGGCCGGCGGCCGGTTCAGCGGACGCTCGAGCTGATAGTGCCTCGCGCGGAACGGGGCCTCATCACCCCGCCACATCTGCAGGCAGATCTGCAGGGTCTCCTCCAGCCGCTCGAACCGCTCGGCGACTGGCGGGAACGGGATGCCGAGCCCGCTGGCCTCCTCCTGGTTCCAGGCCGCGCCGATGCCGAGCCAGGCCCGGCCGCCCGACAGCACGTCGAGGGTCGTGACGATCTTGGCCAGGATGCCCGGGTGCCGGTACACGACGCCGGTCACCAGCGTCAGCAGCCTGGCCCTGGACGTGCAGGCGGCCAGGTACCCAAGTGTGGTGTAGGCCTCGAGCATGTCCAGCTCGGGCGGGCCGATGAAGCCGATCTGGAAGAAGTGGTCCATCAGGGCGATGTCAGAAAACCCGGCTTCGTCGGCGATCCTGGCTACCGCTGCCAGCTGCTGGCCGAGCCGCTGCGGGCCGCCAGCGCCCTGGAAGTCGGGGATTTGTATGCCCACCCGCACGGCCATCACCTCAGCAGTAAGCCTGCCACAGGGCCGGGCGCGAGGGCCCGGATCCTGGCGGCATGGGCACGCCATCGCGGCCCTGCCATTGACCGCCGCGAAACATACCCGCGGATAGGCCTCCTGGCGCCAACCTCACCGGGTATTTTGTGGAAGTCTTGACTCTAACGTGGCGCAACTGCGGGGTAGGTCATGCCCGGCCATGCGCGGAGGAAATCGATGGCGATGTTCCGCTCGCTCAGTGCGGCAGCGCTGTTCTTGCTGCCTAGCTTCGCGGCGGGTTCGCCATTCGGCCACAGCCAGGTTCCGCAGCGGGCGACGACGGCCGCCGTGACCTGGAGCACCGCGGCCACCCAGCATTTCGGCCAGGCCGGGAACGCCTCCGGATACTCCACGATCCTGGCCGCGGGCCGGCAGCTGTGGGTCTTTGGCGGAACCAATCCGGGCGGCGACAGCATGCCCGTGGCCGAGACCCTGACCGGATCGCGGTGGGTCCAGTCGGCCCTGCCGGCCGGGCTCACCGACTTCATCAGCGATGCGAGCGCTCCCAGCCGGCGCGATATCTGGGTCATCAGCGGCTACGGGGCCTACGTGCTGCACTGGAACGGCCAGCGCTGGCGGCTGGTCAGGACCTGGCGCGGGCAGGGCACCCTCTCCGGCGTGGTGGCCACCAGCTGGAAGAACGCGTGGGTCTTCGGCACCACGGCCGGCGGCTACCACACCATCGGCACCTGGCGCTACGACGACGGATACTGGACCCGGGTGCCTGGCCTGGCGGGTGACATCTACAGCGCTAGCGCCGTATCGGCCGGCGACATCTGGGCCATCGACGCCCTGGGAAGCTCGGACGCGATCATGCGCTTCGGCGGCAGGCACTGGCGTACCGTCCCGGCCGGACCTGACATCACCCAGATCAGGTGGGGCGGCATCCTCGCCGAGTCCGACTACGACGTCTGGCTGATCGGCAATACCAGCAGCAGCGAGCCCGGCGGCGGCCGCCTCGTACTCGCCCACTGGGATGGCATGTCCTGGACCAGGTACGTGACGAGGCTGCAGGCGTGGGCCGGGCGGCTGGCGCCAGCCGGGCCTGGCCGGATCATCGTCACCGCTACCTCGTCGGGGATCCTGCCGACCGGGCTGATCGGGCTCATGACCACTCCCGGTCGCATCGCGTGGTCGGACCTGACCTCCGCTCTGGGCACCGGCGTCAGCGACGCGACTTACGTGGCCAGGACCGGTTCGATCTGGGCCACCGGCGGCATCCTCACCAGGCTGGGCGGGGACGCAGCCGTCTGGGTGCGTCACGCTAGCTGGGATGCCGCAGGAACCGACTGAGGGTCAGGAGCCGCCGGGCATGTGCAGCTGAGCAGCCGCCGCCAGTTCCTCCGCCAGGTCATCGGCGTCTAGGCGCGCCTCGATCCGGCGCAGGTCCTCGATCCTGGCCCTGGTCTCCACCTGGCGTGGCGTCAGCAGCGAGCAGCAGTCCTGGTCGGGCAGCTCGGAGATCGCCAGTGTCTCGATGCCCCGGGCCTGGCTGATGATCTCGGTCTTGTCCAGCCCGATCAGCGGCCGCAGGATCGGCAGCCGGACCGCGTCGTCGAGGGCCGTGATGTTGGCCAGTGTCTGGCTGCTGACCTGGCCGAGCGAGTCCCCGGTGACCAGGGCCGAGGCCCGCAGCCTGCGGGCGAGCGCTTCGCCGGTCTTCAGCATCAGCCTGCGCTGCGCCATGATCTGGAGCCGGCCAGCACCGGACGAGGCCAGCTTGCGCTGCGCGTTCCCGAAGGCCACTACGAACAGCCGCGAGTCGCCCTGGTAGCGGTCGAGCTGGCGGACTAGCCCGTAGGCCTTGTAGACCGACTCCGGGCCCGTCAGCGGCATGCCAGAGAAGTGCAGGAAGCCGCAGCGCAGCCCGCGCCGCATCATCCGGTAGGCAGCCACCGGCGAGTCGATCCCGCCGGACATCAGCACCAGCGCGCGCCCGCTCATGCCGACCGGGAGCCCGCCCTGGCCTGGCCAGCCTTCGGTGAACACGAAGACTTCCCGCTGGTCCACCTCGACGAAGACCGTGGTGTCCGGGGCGCGCAGGTTGACCGGGTAGCCATATTCCTGCTGGATCCGTGACCCGATCATGACCGCGAGCTGTGCCGACGTGACCGGGAACCGCTTGTCCCGGCGCCGGGCCCGCACTGCGAAGGTGCCCTGTCGTCCGGCCACGAGCTGGACCGCGGCCTCCATGGCGGCCTCCGGCTCCTTGGCAACCCGGATGGCACGGCACACCCTGGCCAGGCCCATCACCTGACCCATCCGCTCGGCGACCATATCGGCGGCGGTCTCGGCAGCGAAGCCGCCCGCCTCGGCCGGGATGACGCGAAGCACGATGACGCCCTCGCGCTGCCAGACCCGCACGCCGATCCCCAGCCCGGTGACGGCACGCCTGATGTTCTCGTGCAGCAGCCGCTCGAATTGCTGCCGGTTCCGGCCCTTCAGCACGATCTCGCCGAGCTTGAGCAGGACGCATGGCTCGCGCAGGCCGGCCACCGCAGGGGGGCTGGCTTGGGCGGCGGGCAGCACGGACATCACATCAGTCTGCCACCTATCAGGAGCGGCGCTCACCGCACACAGCACCTGCTGCGGCCCAGCGCGCGTGCGTCCGCAGACGACCCGACTCGCCGTTTTCCGGAAAACACGCCTCGCCGCGCGCCACTATGGCTGTTAAGGCCATGAAGGGGCGGCGTCAGGCCGTTGGCACAGGGACACGAGCGATATGGCTTTCTGCACGAGGTGCGGCCAGCAGACGGAGGATGCTGAGGAGTTCTGCTCAGGCTGCGGCAGCTTTACCGGCTGGGACCCGGCCGACCGGCCGAGAACCGTCCAGGCCATGGCGGCAGGCAGCGACTATCTGCGGCCGTTCGCGCCGGAGGGGACGCAGCCAGCAGCGTTACGCTCTGCGGACGACGCCGTGCTCTGGAACGCACCCGCCGTCCCTGGCGAACCGGAAGCGTGGCAATTCCCTTCGCCCTCCGGGCAACTGCCCGACTTCACCCCGCCGCCGCGCGGGCTGCCTGACACCGCCGGCGGCACGTTCGACCCGTTTGGCCCAGCGGCGCAGCCGTACCCGTCTGACACAGCAGGGCAGCCGTACCCGTTTGAGGCACCAGGGCAGCCGCACCCGTTTGACACAGCAGGGCAGCCGTACCCGTTTGAGGCAGCTGAACAGCCGTACCCGCAAGCGCCCGGCGATGACCACTCGTACTACGGTCCCGACCAGCTGAGCGGGCCACGGCCGGTGCAGCTTCCGATGCCGCCGCGGACCGTCGGGGAGCTCAGGGCTACCGGCAGGCCGCCGATGTCGCAGGCCCGCCCGGCTGACCGCTCGCACAACGGACGCTGGCTGGCCGTCGCGGCGGCACTGGTGGTGATCCTGCTCTGCGCCATAGCTGCCGCCGTCGTGCTCGGCCATCACGGCAGGCAGCCGCCGGCCAGTGACGGTGCCCGGCGGCCGGCCAGCAGCGCCGCCGGGCCGACAGCGGCAGTCGCAGGCAGCGGCGCACTGAGCCTGGCTCCCGGCGTGCCGGCTGCCCCGCACGCGGTGGCAGTGGAGCGCTTCGTGATTCGCTACTTCCGGGCCATCAACGACCACGACTACGCCGCCTACCGGATGCTGTTCAGCACGTCGCTGCGCAACGGGCTGTCGGCCGCCGCGTTCAACTCCGGATACGGGTCCTCACGGGACTCGCAGGCGACGCTGCGCAGTGTCAGCAGTGCCGCCGGGGGCGAACTCGATGCCGTGGTCACGTTCACCAGCCACCAGAATCCGGCGGCGAGCCCCACGCATTCCTCGTGCACCGCCTGGACCATCTCGCTGTATCTGGTCAGGCAGGGCAGCGGATACGTGCTGGTGTCGCCGCCGGCTGGCTACCAGGCCACCTTCAGCAGCTGCTAGCGACAGGCGCGTCAGGCGGCCGGCAGCACGCCGCAAAGCAGCCGGTTGTAACCGCGCTGCCACAGCGTGCCGACCTCGGCGAATCCCGCCGCCCGCAGCGCCGCGACCTGCACGGTGAACCGGCCGGCCGGCGACCCATGGTGCTCAGACTCGACTTGCCGTTCATCCCGCTGCGCGACGAGACCGGCCAGGTCCGGGTCGGATGCGGCCGCGGCCCACCAGTGCCGCCAGGTCGGCACCGGCCCTGGGGGCGCCTGGCGGTGATCGGCGCGCGCCGCTAGCGAACTGGTGAGCCGGGCAAGCACCGGCGCCGTGTCCTCGTCCTCGGCCATGTGATCGCCGTTCAGCAGCAGGCCGCCAGGTCGCAGCAGCGCGGCCACCTCGGCGTAGACGGCGACCAGAGCCTTCTCGGTCAGCCAGTGCAGCGCCGTGGTGCTCACGGCCGCGTCGGGCTTCCTCGGCAGGTCGAGGCCCGCCGACCAGCCGCCAGCACGCAGGTCGGCATCGACGAAGGACAAGCCCGGCGTGCCGGCGAAGGCCGCCTGGCCGAGCGCGAGCGTCAGCGGATCGGCGTCGATCGCGACGACCGTGGCGGCTGGCATCCTGCCGAGCAGCCGCACCGCGAGCGAGCCTGGCCCGCAGCCCAGGTCGAGCACCAGCGGGTCGGGACGGCCGACGGCCTCCTCGACGGCGTCGATCAGGACGGTGAAGCGGTCCTCTCGCTCTGGCAGGTAGCCCGCCTGCTGGGCGTCCCAGCTCTCGATCCAGGCTCGCGCCGTCTGCTGGCTGATCCGCGCTCGCGTGCCTCCGGCTGACTCCGCCACTTGGCATCTCCCTAGTTCGGTGCGTAACTGTCTTGTAGGCTTTGGACAGTCACAACCTAAGCCGGAGAAACGTAACTGGTCAAGTGAATTTCACTAGTCACGTAGATGCAGTGGTGGCTGTCGCCGTCAGCTTGGTCAACTCGCTGACGCCAGGCAAGGCGCACGGGCGCGACTACGAGCCGCCCAGCGGCGATGAGCTGCCGGCCGTGGTCACCGCGGCGCTGCGCGACGGCCTGCCGACCGCCCGGCCCGTCAGCTCCGCGGAGGCCGTTGAGCTCGCCAGCGTCGCGGGCCGGCTGCGGGTGGTCTTCGACTCGGTCGACCACGGCGACATCGACGCCGCAGCCATGACGGTCAACGCGCTACTGGCCGAGACTGGCGCCCACCCGCAGCTGAACCGGCACGACGGCGAGCCCTGGCACCTGCACTTTCACGGCGCGACCGACTCCGTGGCCCAGGGCTGGGCGGCGGGCTGCGCCACCGGCCTGGCGATCGTCCTCGGCACCGAGATGTACAGCCGGCTCGGCGTCTGCACCGCGCCGCGGTGCGACCGCGTCTACGTCGATGTGTCGCGCAACGGAACCCGCAGGTTCTGCTCCGCCGCCTGCCAGAACCGGGTCAAGGCCGCCGCGTTCCGGGCCAGGCAGAGCTGACGCAGACCGGCGCGGCCGCTAACCGAAGAACACCTCCGCCTCGGCGTAGCGCTCTGGCGGGACGAGCTTGAGCTTGCGGGTGGCCTCGCTGAGCGGAATCCGGACAATCTCCGTGCCGTGCAGGGCGACCATCGAGCCGAACGCGCCCTCGGCTACCGCCCGGATCGCGTGCACGCCGAACCGGGTGGCCAGC
Source organism: Streptosporangiaceae bacterium (assembly GCA_035621915.1). Lineage (GTDB taxonomy): Bacteria > Actinomycetota > Actinomycetes > Streptosporangiales > Streptosporangiaceae > JAJYUU01. The sequence continues at coordinate 3,851 of DASPWG010000255.1, read as the reverse complement.
ACGCGGTCGAACGCTGTCGGCGTGCCGCCGCGCTGGATGTGCCCGAGGACCGCGACGCGCGCCTCCTTGCCCGTGCGCGCCTCGATCTCATCGGCAAGCAGCTGGCCGATGCCGCCGAGCCTGACGTGCCCGAACGCGTCGAGCTTCTCGGCCCCCACCGCATCGTCCAGGGACTTCGGATGGGCGCCCTCGGCGACGACGACGATCGGCGCGTATCGCGTCTGGAAGCGGTGCTGGACATACTCGCAGACCTGCTCCATGTCGAATGGCTTCTCCGGGATCAGGATCACGTTCGCGCCACCAGCCATGCCGGCGTGCAGCGCGATCCACCCCACGTGCCGGCCCATGACCTCGACGATGAGCGCTCGGTGGTGACTCTCGGCCGTGGTGTGCAGCCGGTCGATGGCTTCCATCGCGATGTTGACCGCGGTGTCGAAGCCGAAGGTGTAGTCGGTGCCGCCTAGGTCGTTGTCGATGGTCTTCGGCACGCCCACGACCTTGGCGCCGGCCTCGTGCAGCCGGCCGGCCACGCCGAGCGTGTCCTCGCCGCCGATCGCGACCAGCGCGTCGACTCCGAGGCTCTCCAGGTTCTCCCTGATGCGCTCCAGGCCTGTCTTGCCGCCAGCCGCGGCGGACTCGGCCAGCGGGTTGGTGCGAGACGAACCGAGGATCGTGCCGCCGCGCGGCAAGATGCCGCGGACCGCGGCGACGTCCAGGACCATGGTGTCGCCCTCGAGCGGGCCGCGCCAGCCATCCCGGAAGCCGATGAACTCCATCTCGTGCTCGGCCACGCCGGTCCGGACAACGGCACGGATCACCGCGTTGAGGCCTGGGCAGTCGCCGCCTCCGGTGAGAACTCCCACTCGCATCGGTCTTTCCTCTCGCGTCTGTCCACCCTGATGCGCCCGCGCCGCTTCGCTGCGGATCCGCGCGGCTGATACCGCCGCTCACATCGTTATCAGCAGCGGGCGTGACGCAGAGCCCGGACACCAGGAATTCGGCCATTATTTCCTGCCGGCTGAGCCGCCATGCGGCAGCATCGCGCGCCGGTGGGCGCCGCGACGTCACCGATGCTGATCTTTAGCTCTTTCTCATGACAACGGCACCGTTCAGGCCGGAACCCCTCGGCGTGCACGCGACGCGCGTGCGACGATGCCAGGGGGAGGCACTCTGTCGGTGCCAGCGTGGAGGAGGCCGGCGTGCCAGTGATGCCCGGAGCGGAGCCTTTCAGCCACGACGGCGGGAGCACCGGGGTGCTGCTGTGCCACGGATTCACCGGCAGCCCTCAGTCGCTGCGGCCGTGGGCGCAGTACCTGGCCGACGCGGGGCTGAGCGTCTCGCTGCCGCGGCTGCCCGGTCACGGCACCACCTGGCAGGAGATGGCCAGGACGCGGTGGGAGGACTGGTACGCCGAGGTCGACCGGGCGTTCGACGATCTCCAGGCCCGGTGCGAGGAGGTGTTCGTGATGGGCCTGTCGATGGGCGGGTGCCTGGCACTGCGGCTGGCCGAGCTGCGCGGCGACGCGGTCCGCGGCCTGGTGCTCGTCAACCCGTCGATCACCCGCGACACTCCACTTATCCTGCTGGCTCCGGTGCTGAAACTGGTGGTTCCCTCGCTAAAGGGAATAGCTAGCGATATCAAGGATGACCAGGCCAGGGAGCTTGGGTACGACCGTGTCCCGGTCAAGGCAGCAGCGACGCTGCCTGGCCTGTGGCGGGTCACGCAGCGCCACCTGCAGGATCTGCGCCAGCCGATCCTCGTCTACCGGAGCGCGACCGATCACGTGGTGGGCCCGGCTAGCCTGAAACTACTGCAGGCAGCGATCCCGCCGGGTCAGCTCCAGGTGCGGGAGCTAGCCGACAGCTACCACGTGGCCACGCTGGACAACGATGCCCGGGCCATCTTCACGGGCAGTCTTGACTTTGTCCGGTTGAACAGCAGCGTCAGCAGGGAATCAACTGGCGGGGAATGAGGGGATGAGCGGACCAGGCGACATCGGCGGAGAAGTCAGCGGCGACGAGGCCGCCTGGCGTGATCTGATCGCGCGCTTCGACTCCGCTGCGGATCCGGCTCCCGCGCAGACACCGTGGCCGGCGAGGGAAGACCTGCCCGACTCGCAGGTCGCCACCGCCGACGGACCCGGTACCGAGTCTCGCGGCTCGCCCGAGCCACAGCTTCCTGCTTCCGCCGAAGGCATACGGATCATCCGCTATGCGCCCGATCCACGCTCGTACTCGCCACCAGAAGAAGCGGACGAACCGTACGTCCCGACCCCGCTGCCGCCGCCCGCGAAGCTGGACGCTGTCGCCAAGGCAGCCTGGGTGGCACTCATCGCGGGCCCTGGCTACCTGCTGGTCGGCACCCTGCTGCAGTGGACCATCTCAGGCCCCGAGGCGCTCACGGCAATCGCCGCGTTCATTGCCGGGTTCGTGATCCTGGTTCTCAAAATGGGCGACCGGCCGCCGCGTGACAACGACGACGACGGCGCTGTGCTCTGAAGCACTCATGACCGGAGCAGCTCAGTCTGACACCCGGGCCAGGCTTGCCGCGCCGATCAGCCCGGCATCGGGACCCAGCTCGGCCAGCCGCACGTCAGCGAACTTCCGGTGGGAGCGGCCGGTCAGGCTCTGGTGGTAGGCGATCCGGGCTGGGCCGAGCAGGACTTCGCCAGCCTCCGAGACCCCTCCGCCGATCACGAAGCAGCCTGGATCCAGGATCGCGGCCATGTCGGCCAGGCCATGGCCGAGCCATCCGCCGATAATTTCGAAGCAGCTCAGCGCGCCCGCGTCTCCTTCGCGCGCGGCCCGGGTTACCGCAGGCCCATCGATCCCGTCCGGTGTGCCGTCGCCGAGCTGGAGCATCCGAACCGCGGCGCTCGGTGCCCGGTGCGCCAGCTCGCGTGCCTCCGCGACCAGGGCGTTCCCGCTCGCGTACTGCTCCCAGCAGCCGCGGTTCCCGCATCCGCACAGCCGCCCGTCCGGCACCACCCGGTAATGTCCCGGTTCGCCCGCCGAGCCCCATCGGCCCCGATAGAGACGGCCGTCTAGCACGAGGCCAGCCCCGATGCCGGTTCCGACGGCGATCAGCATCATGTCCCGCTGGTCACGCGCGGCGCCCTGCGTGGCCTCGGCCCACGCGGCAGCGTTGGCGTCGTTCTCCACGACGACCGGACGGCCGATCCTATCCTCGACCCGCGTCTTCAGCGGTTCGTCCCGCCAGGCCAGGTTGGGCGCGAACAGCACGGCCGAGCGGGTCTCGTCCACGAACCCGGCCGCGCCGATGCCCACGGCCGTCACCCGGTGCCTGCCGAGCAGTTCCAGGACGGCGTCGGCAATCACGTCGGCGGTCGCGTCCGGTTTCGCCGCAGGGGTGGCCCGCTTTAGTTTCTCGACGATGGTCCCGCTCTCGTCGACAACGCCCGCGGCGACTTTGGTGCCGCCGACGTCAACCCCGATCGTGAGGCTCATCCACTCCGTCCGGTTCACCGTTCAGTTCGCGCGACAGGCCGGTACGGGGTTCGTCGTGAGAGTCTGCAATCAGCCCGCCGTGCGCGGCGGCCCAGGCATCCCGCGCCGCCACCCACTCGTCGCGGTCCTGCGAACGGGGGTCGCCGGCGGCCTCGTCGCGCTCTGCGGCCGCGCCCTTGCCGCGACCGCTCGTGTCGCGACCGCTCGTGTCGCGACCGCTCGTGTCGCGCCGCGGAGCCTGCTGGGCGGACCCCGTGCTGCGCGTCAGGACCGAGTCGAAAGTCCGCATGGCCTCCTGGACGGCGGCGGCGACCGCATCGCCTGCCGTCCACAGCTGATCGCCGAGGCCGGGACCGGACTCGCGCATGCGCCTGGCCGCCCTG
>DASPWG010000254.1:0-13995 GCA_035621915.1 Streptosporangiaceae bacterium | reverse complement strand
CTGGCGCAGGAGGAGGCCGAGCTCGCAGCCAGCGTCGCGGAGCTAGCCGGCCAGCTGACGGCCGCGCGCATCCAGACCGCCGCCAGGTTCGGCAGCGAGGTCTCGGCCGAGCTGACGGCCCTGGCGATGCCGCATGCCAGCGTGACCGTTGCCGTCACGCCAGGCCAGGGCTTCGGGCCGCACGGCGCGGACGAGGTGGAGATCAGGCTTGCCGCGCACCAGGGCGCCACGCCGCTGCCGCTGCACAAGGGCGCCTCGGGCGGTGAGCTATCGCGCATCATGCTGGCGATCGAGGTTGTCTTCGCCGGCGCGGACCCGGTCCCGACATTCGTCTTCGACGAGGTCGACGCCGGGGTCGGCGGCAGGGCGGCGGTCGAGGTCGGCCGCAGGCTTGCGCGCCTGGCGCGGCTGGCCCAGGTCATCGTGGTGACGCACCTCCCGCAGGTCGCCGCGTTCGCCGATACCCACCTGGTGGTCGAGAAGACCAACGACGGAACCGTGGTCCGCAGCGGCATCACCAGGCTGGACGACGAAGGCCGGGTGCGCGAGCTGTCCAGGATGCTGGCCGGGCTGGAGGACTCAGAGTTCGGCCGGGCGCACGCGGGTGAGTTGCTGGCCGCCGCGGCCGCCGAGCGGGCGGTCCAGGCCGGGCCAGTCTGAGCCGGGCGTCACCCGCGGTGCATGGCCGGCCACGGATCGCCTAGCGCCGAGGCGTTAGCATGCCGGAGATCTGGCAAAATGGCAGTTCAATGAAAGCACCCGGTCGAGGCTTCACGGCAGCGCGCCGGTACAGGTCAAGGGACCTGGCCGGCGTGACAGCGACGGCTCGCCTCGACCGCCGTACCAAGAACCTGGTCAAGCGGCTCAAGCCGGGCGACATCGCTATCATCCACCACGCCGGCCTGGACCGCGTCAGCGCGGATGCCCTGATCAGGTGCCAGGCCGCCGCCGTGCTGAACGCGGTGCCCAGCATGAGCAAGCGCTACCCCAACCTGGGCCCGCAGTTGCTGGTCGAGGCGGGCATACCACTGGTGGACGACGCCGGGCCCGAGGTATTTGACCTGGTGCGCGAGGGACAGCAGGTCCGGCTGGATGGCGGGACCCTGTACCTCGGTGACGACGTGGTGGCCAAGGGCACGGTGCAGACCGAGCAGTCGGTGGCCGAGCACATGGCGGCCGCCAAGGAGGGCCTGGCCGAGCAGCTCAAGGCCTTTGTCACGAACACCTTCGAGTACATTGACCGCGACTCCGACCTGCTGGCCGAGGGCATCAGGCTGCCCGACCTGCGCACCAAGATCGCCGGTAAGCACGCCCTGGTCGTGGCACGCGGCTATCGCTACCACGAGGACCTGCAGGCGCTTCGTGCCTACATACGCGAGTTCAAGCCGGTGATCATCGGCGTGGACGGCGGGGCCAACGCGCTTCTCGAGCACGGCTACTGGCCGAGCATGATCGTCGGGGACATGGACTCGGTCTCGGACAAGGCCCTGCTGTCCGGGGCGGAGATAGTGGTCCACGCCTACCGGAACGGCCACGCTCCCGGCCTGCCGCGGGTCCAGGACCTGGGCCTTGACTCGGTGACCTGCCCGGCCGACGGGACCAGCGAGGACGTCGCGGTAATGCTGGCCGACGAGGCGGGCGCCACCCTGATCGTCACGGTCGGGATGCGCTTCGGGCTGGCCGAGTTCCTCGACAAGGGCAGGTCGGGCATGGCCAGCGCGGTGCTGACCAGGATCAGGGTCGGAGACAAGATCGTCGACGCGAAGGGCGTGAGCAGGCTTTACCAGAGCCGGATCTCCGGCCGGTCGCTCAGCCTGCTGGCCGTCGCCGCGCTGCTGCCGATCATCGCCCTGGCCTGGACGCCGGTGGGCGGTATTTTCCTCGGATACTTCCTCGACGGGCTACGCTCCGTCTGGGCCTGGCTGACTGGACTTTTCTAGTGATCGACTTCAGGTATCACCTGGTTTCCATCATCGCAGTCTTCCTGGCACTGGCCGTGGGCCTCGTGGTTGGCGCCACCTCGCTGAGCGGGCCGGTCGAGACTGCACTGAAGAAGGCGGAGCAAGTGCTGACCGCCGACAACTACTCGCTCCGGGCGAAGAACGGCACGCTCAAGGACCAGGTCAGCGCCGACCAGGCGTTCGCCCAGGCGAGCGCGCAGCGGCTGCTCAGCGGGCTGCTCACTGGGCAGAAGGTGGTCCTGGTGGTGGCGCCGAATACGGCCAGCGGTGTGCCGGGCGGCGTGACCACCGCGCTGCGGCAGGCCGGTGCCACCGTGACCGGTGAGGTGCTGCTGCAGCCGGGCTTCTTCGACGCGAGCGGGCGCACCGAAAGCAGCCTGACCCAGCTGGCGGGGCAGTTCGCCCCGCAGGCTCAGGTGACGCTGCCGGGCAGCACGCTCTACCCGGCGGTGGCCGGACAGCAGTCCGCCGCGGCGGTCATCGCGTCCGCGATCGTCAGCAAGAGCGGCGCCGGCCTGCCTGGGTCGGAAGACAGCACCATCCTGTCTGGATTCGCCCAGGCCGGGTTCCTGCAGGTCTACAACCCGGCCCAGTCCGGCGCCTCCTCGCTCGCCCCGGCCACCCTGGCAGTGCTGCTGACCCCAGCAGCGCCGCAGCCGCAGGCGATCAACGAGGCCCTGGTCGCGTTCGCGGCGGAGCTCAGTCCGGCCAGCCTCGGCACGGTCATGGCGGGCAGCGTCAGCGCGATCGGCGCGGGCAGCGCCATCAGCCTGGAAGGCAGTTCCGGCCCCGCGTCGACGGTGGACTACGCCGACTACGAGGTCGGCCAGATCGTGGTCGCCCAGGCGCTGCGGGAACTGCTGGATGGCAAGGCCGCCACCGCGTATGGCGTGGAGTCAGGCAACGCCCCGAGCCCGGCCCCGACGGCCCCGCCCTCAGGCAGCGCGGTGACGACGTCGAAGGGAACGGGAACGTGAGCCGCCCGGGGCTGGCCGCGGCTGCCGCTGCTGCCCTGACGGCGCGGCTGTCATATGCGGCCCTGTGCGCGCGTCCGCCGGCCGGCGAGAAGGCCTGGACGCGCACGAACCATCGCGGCGAGGCCGTGACGCTGCTGGAGGGTCCCGCAGTGGCCATCGGCGGGATGGCCGGAGCGCTGCTCGCTCCGGGCGCGAGCCGCGGCGAGAAGGTCGCGATGATGGTGGCCGGAGCCGGCGCCGCGGCCTTCGGCGGATACGACGATCTGGCTGGCGACGGCGCGAGCAAGGGGTTCCGCGGCCATCTGGGCGCGCTGCGCAGGGGAGAGCTCACCACCGGTGCCGTCAAGATCGCCGGGATCGGCGCGACCAGCCTGGCCGCCGCGCTGGCCCTCGGGGCAGACGAATCCTCGCCGCTGCTCGGCGCGGCCGACGCTGTCGTCAATGCGGGCCTGATCGCCGGCGGCGCGAACCTGATGAACCTGTTCGACCTGCGGCCGGGCCGCGCCATCAAGGTTGCGCTCGGCGCCGGCGCGCTGATGGCCGCGCTGCCGGGCCGGGCGCGTGCAGCAAACACCGGTTCGGCAAACACCGGTGCGGCAAACACCGGTGCCGCGAAGACCAGCGCGACGCTGCTCGCGGCGGCGCCGCTTGCTGCGGCTGCGGCGCTGCTGTCGGACGACCTCGGCGAGCGGTCGATGCTTGGCGACGCCGGGGCAAACGCGATCGGCGCGATGCTCGGGGTCGCCGCGACGGCACTGCCCCGCAAGGCCAGGATCGCCGCGCTGACCGGTGTCGCGGGCCTGACCGCCGCCAGCGAGGTCGTCAGCTTCACCAGGGTCATCGAACGGACCGGCCCGCTTCGCTGGCTGGACATGCTAGGCCGGCGGCCCGCGCGCGCCGACGAGGACAGGTGACCGGGCGAGCCGTCCCGGTTACGCGAGACGGCCAGGACCCACACGCGCGCTGGCCTGCCGGGGCCAGCATCGGCCGGTCCGCCGCGCTCATCGCCGCGCTGACCATCGCCGCCAGGCTGCTTGGGCTGGCCCGCACGCTGGTGTTCGCCAAGACCGTCGGCGCGACCTGCCTGGGCACCGCCTACGCCACGGCGAACCTGGTGCCGAACATCGTCTACGACGTGGTTCTCGGCGGCGCGCTGACCAGCATCATGGTGCCGGTGCTGGCCAGGCCCGCCCGGCTGTCCGGCGACGACGCCGAAGCGGCGGCCGAGGTCAGCCAGACTTCCTCGGCCCTGCTCACCTGGACGGTCGTGATCCTGGTACCGGTCAGCGTGGTCATCGCGGTGGCGGCGCAGCCGCTGGCAGACCTGCTGAACCCGCACAACGTCAGGGACGGCTGCCTGCGCCAGCAGCACGCGCTGGTCACTATCACCGGGCACATGCTCGCCGTGTTCGCGCCCCAGGTCGTGCTCTACGGGCTGGCCGTGGTCCTTTACGGGATCCTGCAGGCGCACCGCCGGTTCGCCGCGCCCGCCCTGGCACCGGTGATCTCCAGCCTGGTCGTGATCACCGCCTACCTGATCTTCGTCCCGTTCGGCGGCACCGATGTCGCCCACCTGCAGAGCCTGTCGCTGACCGCGGAGCTGATCCTGTCGGTGGGAACCACGGCCGGGGTGGGCGCCCTGGTGGTGACGGCGCTAGTGCCGGCCTGGCGGCTGCATATCCGGGTGCGGCCGACGCTGCGCTTCCCGGCTGGCATCGGCCGGCGGGTGGGCGGCCTTGCCGCCTACGGCATCATCGCGCTTCTCACCCAGGACGTCGCCGCGCTGATAGTGCTGCTGCTGGCCAACGGGCACGGGCCCAGGGGAGCGCTGGTGCTGTACGGCTACGGATGGCAGGTGTTCGAGGCGCTCTACGCGGTGCTGGCCATCTCGATCGCGGTCAGCGCGTTCCCCGTGCTGTCGGTGCGCGAGGGCGAGGAGTTCGACCAGACCGTGGCCGGCTCAGCGCGTGCGGTCTTGCTGCTGTGCCTGCTCGGCACGGCCGTGCTGGTCGCGATCGCAGTGCCAGCCGCCCACTTCCTGGCCAGCTACCCGCACCAGGTACCGGAACTGGCGGCGGGGCTCGCCCTGTTCGCCATCGGGCTGACCGGCTACGGACTGGTGGCGTGCCTGTCGCGCGTGCTGCTCGCGGCGGGCCGGACCAGCGTGGCGGCGGCAATCGTCGGTGGCGGCTGGCTGCTGGTGATCGTGGTCGACGTGGTGCTGGTCGCGCTGTGTCCGGCCCGGTGGGTGGTGGCAGCGCTGGCCGTGGGCAACACCGTTGGCCTGACCGCGGCCGGCCTGGCACTTGTTGTCGCCGTGCGGCGCGCACGCGGGCCCGGCGCGCTGCAGGGCACGCTGCGGGTAGGAATCTCCGGCCTGGCAGCGGCCGCGGCTGGCGCCGCGGCCGGCGCTGGCATAGCCGCGGTGCTGCCGCCGGCGGGCGCGGCGGCGGAGGGCCTGATCGCCCTGCTGGCGGCCGTCTGCGCGGTCGCGGTGTTCGGTGCCGTCGCCTGGCTGCTTGACGACGGGGACCTGCGTGCTGCGCTGGCCAGGGCGCGCCGTGCGGTGGTCCGATGACGCAGCCGCGGCTGGCGCTCCTGACCGGCACGGTGTCGGGTGGCACCGGGCGGCATGTCGCCGAGCTAGCCGAGGGCTGCCGGGCCGCCGGGCTGCCGGTCTGCGTCCTCGGGCCGGCCGCGGCACGGGACGTGCTCGGCGGCGGGAACTCGTTCAGCGTGGTCGAGATCGGCCTGCGGCCACGGCCGGCCCGCGACATCGCCGCGCTCGCCGTGCTGCGACGGCGGCTGCGCGCCTGGCGGCCGGACGTCGTGCACGCCCACGGCGTGCGGGCAGGCGCGTTTGCCGCGCTCGCGCTCGGCAGCCTGCGCCGGCCGGGTCGGCGCGGCCCCGCCCTGGTCGTCACCGTCCACAATGCACCGCCGCAGGGCGGCCTGGGCGGCGTCTACCGCGTGCTCGCGCGGATCTGCGCGCGGCGCAGCGACGCCGTCCTGTGCGCGTCCGCTGACCTGGTGGCAGACATGCGCGCGGCCGGCGCGACCGGCGCGGAACTGTTCGAGGTGCCCGCCGGGCCCGCGCCGTCGCCATCGGCGGACGCCGTCGCCAGGGCCGCCGCGGACGTGGCCGCGGACGGGCGGCCCGTCGTGCTGGCGGTCGGCAGGCTCGCGCCGCAGAAGGGATTCGACGTGCTGATCGCGGCGGCCGCGCGCTGGCGGGCGCGGGCCCGCGCGCCGCTGACCGTCATCGCCGGCGACGGGCCGCTGGCCGGCCAGCTCGCCAGTCAGGCCCGGCAGGCAGGCGCGGAAGTGCTGCTGCTCGGCAGGCGCGACGACGTGGCCGCGCTGCTGGCCGTGGCCGATGTCTTCGTGCTGCCGAGCCGGTGGGAGGCCAGGGCCCTGGTGCTGCAGGAAGCGATGCAGGCGGGCCTGCCCATAGTGGCCGCCAGGACGGGCGGCACCCCCGGCCTCACCGGGGAGGACGCTGCGGTGCTTGTCCCGCCCGGAGACGCCCTTGCGCTGGCCGAGGCGGTGACGGGGATCCTCGACGATCCCGCCCTGGCTGCCAGGCTTGGCCTGGCAGCCAGGACCCGGGCCGCGTCGTTTCCAGCATCCGACGATGCGATCGCGCACGCGCTGGCGGTATACCGGCGGGTTGCGGCTGACGCGTCCGGAATCTGACGCCTGCCGACGGGCATTTCTTAGCTAGAATCACCCCGATCCGGCTTAACCAGGGCCGACCCGATCTGACCCGCTGCCACGGCCTGGGGGGAGTTGCAAGTGTCCGGTGACGTGTCGCCGCATCCCGGTATCGACGCGCCGGGCAGGCACGGCGGCGAGAGCGGCGCTGGGGCGCGGCGTCCGGCGTTGCCGGAGCCGTCGCTGGCCAGGGTGCTCGGCACCACGCTGCGGCTTTGGTGGCGGCGGCGAGTGCTGCGCGTGCCGGACGGAGCGGGCATCGGCATGCTGCGCTGGGCTGCGCTGGCGGTTGCCGTGCTGGTCGTGGCCGCGGCTGGCACCGCGCTCGGGGTGACCAGATCCACGCCCCCGTCGGCCCGCCACCAGCGCGCCGCGCCGCGGCCGAACCCGGTCCTGGTGCAGACCGTCGCCAACGAGCAGTCGGCGGCCACCTGGATCGCCGCTCAGGTGGCAGCGGGAACTCCGGTGGGATGCGACCCGGCCATGTGCGTCCGGCTGCAGTCGGCCGGACTGCCCGCGACGCAGGACGCGGTCCTGCAGGCAGGATCGACGCTTCCGGCAGGTGCGGTCGTGGTCGCGACGCCGGCGCTGCGCGCCGACCTCGCCGCGCAGCTTGCCTCCAGCGCGCCAGAGACGCTGGCCAGCTTCGGGGCTGGCCGGGAACAGGTAGCGGTGCTGGCGACCACGGCGACGACGGCGGCGGCGTTCATCACCGCGGGCCAGCACGCGTTCGCGGCGAGCGCGATCGACGGGCGGGCTCTGGCCCGCAATCCGGGCCTGCACCTGTCCGCCGCGACCCGGCACGTGCTCGACAGCGGCCAGGTGGACATGCGGCTGCTGGTCCTGCTGCAGCGGCTGCTCGCCGCACACCCGGTTTACGTAGTCAGCTTTGGCGACGCCGGGCCGGGCGCCACCTGGCCCGCTCAGCTGCGCTCGGTGACGATCGACGGCCTCGTCCAGGCCAAGCACAAGGCCGGTGACCTGGCCGCGGTGCTGAGGCTGCTGCGCCGGCAGCCGGCGCCGTACCAGGCGACGGTGCAGGAAGTGGCGGCGGCGGGCGGCGGCATCGCCCTGGTCATCCAGGTGCCGGCGCCGAGCCCGCTGTAATCCTGGCAAGCCCGAAACGGCCAGCAGGCAGCTGCCGGCCGGTCCCCGCCAGCGCGGCGAGCCACTCGCCGAAGAGCGGGCCGAACTTGAAGCCATGCCCCGACGTGCCGCAGCCGATCACCACGTTCCCGACGCGGTCGAGGATGAAGTCCTCGTCGTCGGTGTTGTCGTACACGCACCGCTCGGTCCGCTCCGGCTGCGGCAGGTAGCCGGGCAGGTAGCGTTCAGCCGCCTCGGCCAGCGCCGCGACGAGCGCCGGGTCGGCCGACTGGTCCTGGGCATCCGGGCTGATCGCCGGGCCGCTGTGGTGGATGCCGATCTTATAGAGGTCCGATCCCGGCACCGGCAGCCCGTACGGCGACGGGTCGCCGTGGCAGATGAAGATGGGGGCGGGCGGCGCGCCCCGCTGCGCGGGCGCGAGGTAGCCGACCTGCTCCAGCGTCGCGCGCGTCGGCACCGCAGCCTGGCCGGCGAGCAGGCCGGCGGTCCACGGTCCCGCGGTGACGATGGCGACCCGCGCGGTCACCTGGCCCGCCGTCGTCTGCAGCGTTACCTCCCGGCCGTCGTCTGCGATGCCAGTCACCCGGGTCCGGGTCCGCAGCCGTTCGCCCAGGCCGGCCTCGGCCGCGAGTGCCAGCAGCGCCTGGTCCGCGGCCAGCACGGCCGACTCGGTCTCCAGCAGCGCCGGGCCGTCAACCCGGATCTGGGGGAAGCGCTCGGCGGCCTGCTGCTGGCTGAGCAGTTCGCACGGCGCGCCGGCCCGCCGCATGGCGTCGTGCACCTGGGAGAGCTGGCGGCCGAACGTGAGATGCGGCGCGGGTAGCAGGATCTGGCGCCCGGTCTGTGCCTCAAGCTCGCGCCACAGGGTGCGTGCCCGCGCCGCGGCCGCGACGTACTCGGCGTCCGGATAGCCGAGCCGGAAGATGCGGCAGCTGCCCTTCGAGCCTGCCCCCTCATGGCCGATCTCGGCCTGCTCAAGCACCACGAAGTCGCGGCCGAGTGCAGACAGGGTGCGAGCAGCGGCCAGTCCGAGCAGCCCGGCGCCTACGATCGCGACATCATGTACGGGGGTCATCCGGGCAGACTACGCCAGGATGTCGCAAGGTCTCCGGGAAGGCGGGCGTCGGCGTTGCAGCACGTAATCGGTGGCTGGTGCGATCCCCGCTTCGGCGCCGTCCGGGATGAGTTCGCGGCCAACTTCGCCGAGCGCGGCGAGCTTGGCGCGGCCGTGTCGGTTGCAGTCGGCGGCACGATGGTGGTCGACCTGTACGGCGGGCTGCGCGATCCAGGTCACCGCTGGCAGCAGGACACGCTGGTCAACGTGTTCTCCGTCGGCAAGGGCGTGCTGGCCGTATGCCTGGCCAGACTTTCCGGGCAGGGCAGGCTGGATCCGGACGCGCGGGTAAGCAGCTACTGGCCCGAGTTCGCGGCGGCCGGCAAGCAGGACGTCACGGTCCGGCAGCTGCTGAGCCACCAGGCAGGCCTGCCGGCGCTGCACGCCCCGCTGGCCGCGGGCAGCATGCTGGACTGGGACCTCATGACCTCGGTGCTGGCCGCAGAGGAGCCGTGGTGGCAGCCGGGCAGCGGGCACGGTTACCACGTGAACACGTTCGGGTTCCTCGGCGGCGAACTGCTGCGGCGCATCACCGGGATGAGCCCGGCTGAGTACCTCCGCCGCGAGGTCGCCGGCCCGCTGTCCGCGGATCTGTACTTCGGCGTGCCGTCCGGCGAGCAGGGACGGGTGGCGGAGTTCCGCTGGGATCCCGGTCGTCCGCCGCCGAAATCGGGTCCGTCGGGCGCAGCTGACCCGGCGGGCGCTGATCCGGCGAGCACAGCCATTCCCGCGACAACGATGGCGATGAACGCGTACTTCAACCCGCCGGACTTCTCCGGCGCGGGCGTGGTCAACACCGCTGCCTGGCGCGGTGCCCAGATCCCCTCTGCCAACGCGCACGCGACATCGGCGGGGATTGCCGCACTGTACGCGGCGCTTGGCGCCGGCCCCATGGCCGGCGGACCTGTGGCGGGTGGCCCCGTGGTCGACGCCGCCGCGCTCGCGGCCGCAACCGAGGAGCAGGTGTACGGCCAGGACCTCGTGCTGCAGCGCCCGTCCAGGTTCGGGCTCGGCTTCCAGCTCACCCACCCCGAGCGGGAGTTCGGCCGCGGGCCCGGCTGCTTCGGGCACTTCGGCGCGGGCGGGTCTGTCGGCTTCCTTGACCCCGACGCCGGGCTCGCCTTCGGCTATGTGACGAACCAGATGGGCCCGCGGTGGCGCAACCCCCGCAACCGCGCGCTCATCGACGCGTGCTACGCCTGCCTGTAGTTACTCACCAGCCGCGGGCGCGCCACTCGGGCACGTGCGGCCGCTCGGTACCGAGAGTGGTGTCGGCGCCGTGGCCCGGGTACACCCAGGTCGCATCCGGCAGGCCGGCGAAGATCCTGGTCTCGAGGTCGGCGATGAGGCTGCTGAATCGCAGCGGGTCGTGGTCGGTGTTGCCGGGGCCGCCAGGGAACAGCGAGTCGCCAGTGAACAGGTGCGGCTGGTCGTTGAGCTCGCCGTTGCCGTCGTAGTAGATGGCGATACTGCCTGGCGTGTGCCCGCGCAGGTGAATGACCGACAGCCGGGCGTTGCCGACCTTAACGGTGTCGCCATTGTGGACCAGTCGGCTGACCGGGATGGGCAGTCCGGGCGCGTCGTCGATGTGAGCGACCGTGGCGGCGCCGGTGGCCTGCTGGACATCCGCCAGCGCGGCATGGTGATCCCAGTGCTGGTGGGTGGTGATGATCGTGTCCAGCGGCGTGTCGCCGATCAGCGCCAGCAGCGTGGCCGCCTCGTTCGCGGCGTCGATGAGCGCCAGCTCGCCGGTCTGCGTGCAGCGCAGCAGATAGGCATTGTTGTCCATCGGCCCGACCGCCACCTTGGTGATGGTGAGGCCGGGCAGTTCCCTGATGTCCGGCTGGCCGCCGACGCTGACGTTTCCGGTGTAGGTCATGATCTCCTCATCTCCGCGGCCTGCAGGTTCGTCCTCAGATAACTACCACGGCGGACGCTCGGGGAGCGGGCCGGCCGGTTCGGTGGTCAGGCCGTCCCCGTCGGCGCGGCCGATCAGCCATGCCAGCAGCCAGCGCGTCGGGCCCGCGACCGTCGTGACTGGCTCGGCGCCAGTGCCGCTGGTGACGGGGGGTCCGATCCGATACTCAGCGCCCGAGTCTGTGGCGCGAAGCCTGGCCGGCGGGCAGTCCGGGCGGGTGAAGTCACCGGCGACCCGCTCCAGGCACTCGGCCGCGAACGCCCAGGGCCAGTCGGCAGGCCCGTAACCCGCCCCGAGGTCCACGTGGTGGACCTCAACCTCGGTGAGCCGGCGCAGCAGCGTGTACCAGGCCGGATGCGCGCGGCCGCCGGGCCCGGCGACCTCCGCGGCCCAGTCCTCATCGGCGAGCATGGCAGCCTCGGCGGCCAGTGCTGCTGACGCCTGCTCGATGTCGGCTGCCAGGCCAGCCGCCGGCCTGCCCGAGCCGGCCTTAATGTCGCGGTCACGTGTCTCACCGTCCGGGTACTGCGGCGTCACAACGCCGGTGCGCGCCCAGATGAGCAGGTTCCGCAGGCCATCGGCGTTGCGCGCGAGGTGAGTGAGCACGTGGCCGCGGCTCCAGCCAGGCAGCAGCGAGGGCTCCGTGGCCTGCTGGTCACTGAGCCCGGCCGCAGTGGCGAGGAGCGCGCTGGTGGCCTGCGCAACGCTGACCGCCAGCGTGGCCGCCATCTCCGCTGGATCGCCCCGCTGGAACTGCACGGCCTGGGGCTGCACCGCCTGGGGCTGCACCGCCTGGGGCTGCACCGCCCGCGGCTGCTGCGCTCCGTGTGAGGTCACTGCAGGGCTCTCCCGTCCGGGGCTCGTGCGGTCCCGTCCAGGCTGAATCTACCGAGACCCGGCCGGCGCCAGCCACGGGCCAGCGGCCCGGCCCTGCGTCAACGCGAAATTCGGTGCGTTGCGCCAGCACCAGATCCGCATCAGGCTCCGGGGCTGGGCGGTACGCCCGTCGGCCGGCCACCGGGTGACCGCGACGACCGGAGGGCTGCCGGGAATGGGGCACCGGAAGACTTGGTTGGCATGGCAGCGGGCCGACGGAAGCCGGGTTCGCCGAATGCTGAGGTTGGCTGGCTCAAAAGCCGACCGGTTTTGTCATACCCCCCGGATACCATGACGTGGCGGACCGTGTCGTCCTCAGCCAGGCTGTTTAACCAGGAGGATTGGGCACAAATTGGCAGATCGTCTGGTCATCCGCGGGGCGCGCGAGCACAACCTGAAGGATGTCTCGCTCGACTTGCCGCGCGACGCCATGATCGTTTTTACCGGGCTGTCTGGCTCGGGGAAGTCGAGTCTCGCCTTCGACACCATCTTCGCCGAGGGCCAGCGACGCTATGTCGAGTCGCTGTCCGCCTATGCCAGGCAGTTCCTCGGCCAGATGGACAAGCCGGACGTCGATTTCATCGACGGCCTGTCACCTGCCGTGTCGATCGACCAGAAGGCCGCCGGACGCAATCCGCGGTCCACCGTCGGCACGATCACCGAGGTCTACGACTACATGCGGCTGCTGTTCGCCAGGGTCGGCAAGCCGCACTGCCCGGTCTGCGGTCGGCCGATTGCCAGGCAGACGCCGCAGCAGATCGTGGACAGGGTGCTCGAGCTTGACGAGGGCACCAGGTTCCAGGTGCTGGCACCGGTGGTGCGCGGCCGCAAGGGCGAGTACACCGAGCTGCTGCGGGACCTTCAGGTCAAGGGCTACTCGCGCGCCAGGGTCGACGGCACGACCATCAGGCTGGACACGGCAGTCTCCGGCGAGCTGCCGGCCCTGAAGAAGTACGAGAAGCACCGCATCGAGGTCGTGGTCGACCGGCTCGACGTCAAGGAGTCGGCCAGGCGGCGGCTCACTGACTCGGTGGAGACCGCCCTGTCGCTCGCCGGCGGCGTGGTCGTGCTGGACTTCGTGGACCTGCCCGAGGACGACCCGCAGCGCGAGCGAATGTATTCCGAGCACCTGGCCTGTCACTATGACGACCTGTCGTTTGACGAGCTGGAGCCGCGGTCGTTCTCGTTCAACTCCCCGTGGGGCGCCTGCCCGGACTGCACCGGCCTTGGCACCAAGATGGAGGTCGATCCTGACCTCGTGGTGTCCGACCCGACCAGGACCCTGGCAGATGGCGCTATCGGAGCCTGGAGCGGCGGGCACGTCAGCGACTACTTCATCCGGCTCATCGACGCGCTTGGCGATGCGCTCGGGTTCCGCATCACGACGCCGTGGGAGAAGCTTTCCGCCGCGGCTCGGCACGCACTGCTGTACGGCTACGACGAGCAGGTGCATGTCAGGTACAAGAACCGCTACGGCAGGGAGCGGTCGTACTACACCAACTTCGAGGGAGCCGTTCCGTATATCGAGCGGCGCCACTCCGACGCGGAGAGCGATTACAGCCGGGAGCGTTTCGCCGAGTTCATGCGCGAGGTGCCCTGCCCGTCGTGCCACGGCGCGCGGCTCAAGCCGGTGTCGCTCGCGGTCAAGGTCGACGACCGCTCGATCGCCGACTACTGCTCGCTTCCGATCGGCGAGCTAGCCAAGCTGCTGCTCACGCTTGAGCTGTCCGAGCGCGACATGCAGATCGCCGGCCGGATACTCAAGGAAGTCAACGCCAGGCTCGGCTTCCTGCTGGACGTCGGGCTCGACTACCTCACCCTGGACCGGGCGTCGGCCACGCTGGCCGGCGGAGAGGCACAGCGGATCAGGCTCGCGACCCAGATCGGCTCCGGGCTGGTGGGCGTGCTGTACGTGCTCGACGAGCCGTCGATCGGGCTGCACCAGCGCGACAACCATCGGCTGCTGGAGACCCTGCTGCGGCTGCGCGACCTCGGCAACACGCTGATCGTGGTGGAGCACGACGAGGACACCATCCGGGCGGCCGACTGGGTCGTGGACATCGGCCCGCGGGCCGGCGAGCACGGCGGCCACATCGTCGTGTCGGGCCCGCTGCCCGAACTGCTGGCCAGCAAGGAATCGCTGACCGGCGCCTACCTGACCGGTCGCGAGTCGATCGCCGTTCCGGCTCACCGGCGCAAGCGGTCCCGCGGCAAGGAGGTCGTGGTCAAGGGCGCGGCCGAGCACAACCTCAAGGGCATCGACGTGGCGTTCCCGCTCGGGTGCTTCATCGCCGTCACTGGCGTGTCCGGGTCGGGCAAGTCGACCCT
>DASPWG010000253.1:0-31528 GCA_035621915.1 Streptosporangiaceae bacterium | reverse complement strand
CGATGAGGCGCTGTATTTATGGGCCGGCCGGCTAGAGCTCACACATTTACTGAATGGACAATCAGTCCCGTCATTCGCCAGCTATTTCTCCGGCTCGCCCGTCCTTTATCCGCCGCTCGGCGCGATCGCGGCAGCGCTAGGCGGCCTCGCGGGCGCGCGGCTGCTTTCGCTGGCGATGATGCTCGCGGCAACGGCCATGCTGCACGGCATTACCCGGCGGCTGTTTGACCGGCGGGCCGCGTTATTCGGAGCGGCGCTATTCGCCGGGATGGCCGGCACTCAGTACCTCGGCGCCCTGGCCACCTATGACGCCATGGCATTGTGCCTGCTGGCGCTGGCGACGTGGCTGGCGGTGCTGGCGGCAAGCCGTTCTGGTCCGCGAGCCGACCGCCTTGCCGCTGCGGCCGCTCTGGTGATGGCCCTGGCCAACGCGGCGAAGTATGCCTCAGGGCTGTTTGATCCCGTCGTGGTCGGCATCGCCGTGCTGGCGGCCTGGCACCTCCGTGGCAGGGCCGCCGCGATCAGGACGGCGGCGATCATCGCTGTCTCGCTCGCGGTCCTGCTTTGCGCCGGCCTGCTGGTCGCCGGTCACCTGTACCTGCGCGGGCTGGTGAGCACCACCCTTGACCGGCACTCGGGCACTTACTCGGCGGTCTGGTTGCTGACGCTCAGCGGGCGGTGGCTATGGGTAGTGGCGGCGCTGGGCGCGCTGGGGCTGGCAGCGGCCGCAACCTCCGGGCGCGGGCGCGTCTTCACGCTGCTGACCGCGGTCATGGCCGCGGCGATCGCGCTGGCGCCGGCCGAGCAGGCGCGCATCCATACCTACACCTCGCTGTTCAAGCACGACGACTACGGCGCCTGGTTCGGCTGCGCGGTCGCGGGTTACGCGGTAGCGGCGCTGTCCAGCGTGGCGCCGGCCGACAAGGCCACGACTGCTTTCCGGGTAGGCGTGGTTGCGGCCGCGGTCGCCTTCCTGCCGGGCATCCCGACCGCGAGCCAGGAGTACGGCTGGCCCAACTCCACGTCGCTGCTGGCAACGATGCGGGCCGTGATCGCGGCTCACCCAGGGCCGATCCTCGCCGATGACGATGGCGACCTGCTGCACTTCTACCTGGGTCAGCAGATCCGCAATCTGCCCGTGGTGGGGACCTGGTACATCAGCTACCGCGGTCCGGGGCAGGCTCGTCCCCGGCACGGCATGGCGGGATATGCCGACGCGATCAGCCACCGGTACTTCTCTGTCGCGCTGCTCGAGTTCGTCGACAACGTCGCCGTCGACGGCCAGCTTGAGCGCGACCTGACGGCGGACGGCCAGTACCGGCTGGTCGCGCACTTCCCGTTCCGTGTGGGCGGCGCCAGCCGAGAATCGATGATCTTCGTACGGGAGGACAGCAGATGACTGCGCCGCCGCTGACCGCGCGCGGGAAGCATCACCGCCGGGTAGGGGTGGTGGTACCAGAGCCGCCCGACGACCACGAGCGGGCGTCGTACGGCTGGCGCTCGCTGCCGTTCCTCGCGGTGGCGCTGGCGGTCAGCGCGCTGTGCATCATCGGCTCCCAGCTGTGGATGGAGATCAGCCATCCGATCCTGGCCATCTTCTGCTGGTACACCCTCGTCTACACCGCCTATCAGCTGCTCAGCCTGCCGGTGAACTTCGGCGGCAGGGGCTTCGACCTCACCGGCCATGTGCTGCGAGTGAAGTCCTGGCGCCCCGCCAGCTGGCCGAACATCGACATCTACCTGCCGATCTGCGGTGAGCCGATCGAAGTGCTCAGGAACACCTGGGCTGGTGTGTTCGAGATGGTGCACGCGTATCAGGGCGTCGCCTGTGCCTTCGTGCTCGACGACGGGCCGTCGGACGAGGCCGCGCGGATGAGCGAGTCGTTCGGCTTCAGCTATCTACGGCGGCCCAACACGCGCCAGTACAAGAAGGCGGGCAACCTCAACTACGCGTTCGGTCGCACGTCGGCCCCGCTGCTGGTCGTCTTCGACGCGGACTTCCGGCCACGGCCCGACTTCCTCGCCGAGACGCTGCCCTATCTGGACGACCCCACCATAGGCATCGTCCAGACCCCGCAGTTCTTCCGCGTCAGCCCCGGCCAGACCTGGGTCGAGCGTGCGGCGGGGCCGACGCTCGAGATCTTCTACCGGGTCGTTCAGGTCGCCAGGGACAGGCTCGGCTCGGCCCTGTGCGTGGGCTCCAACGCGGTCTACCGGCGCGCCGCGCTCGCCCCGTCTGGTGGATTCACGCTGATCCCCTACGCCGAGGACTCGCACTCCGGGCTCGACGCGCGGCTGGCCGGCTACCGCCTGAAGTACCTGCCCGTGCCGCTCGCGGCCGGCATCTGCCCGGCGACGCTCGATGCGTTCATGCGCCAGCAGTACCGCTGGTGCTGCGGCGCGACGTCGCTGATCTGGACCCGGCACATGTGGCGGGTGCCGATGCCCCGCATGTCCAGGCTGCCGTACGTGGCGGGCTGGCTGTGGAACCTGACCACGGCCCTGCGCACGCTCACCCTCCCGCTGATCCCGATCGTGCTGCTTGCCTACCTGCCGGGGGAGATCAGGCTGCGGAACGCGCTGCCTCTGGTGCCGGTCGTGCTCGTCACGGCTGTGCTCTACCCGCTATGGCACAACTCGCCCTACAGCCCGCGGATCTGGCCGCTCTCGCTGGCGGTCGGCTGGGCGCAGGTCCTGGCGATCTGGGACTTTGCCCGCGGCCGGGTGATGTCCTGGACTCCCACCCGCCAGCCCGGTGACGCGACCCGCAGGTTCTGGTACGGCGTCACGATCTGGAACGGCGGCCTTGCCCTCATCTGGATGGCGCTCGCCGCCTGGCGGATCGTCCAGACTGGCTCGCCGCGGTTCGCCGTCGTCGCCGTGCTTGGCCTGGTCAACCTGGTGATCGTCGGGCGGCTCATCTTCCCCGGCCGGAGCACGACGTGACCAGCCCGCCGCCTCCGGTATCGCGTGGCAGGCCGGGCGGGCATGCCAGGACATCGAGCGCGGGCGTCACCAGGATCGTGCAGACCGACGACCTGCCGCCTGGCGTCGACGCGCTGGCATCGGCCGACGGCAAGACGATCATCGTCAGGGCCTCGCTCGACCAGGTCAGCCGCCGCAGGGCGATGCGCGAGGTGCTGACCTCGATCCGCCGCTTCCCGCGGCTGGCGCTGTACCCGGCGCTGTCCGCCGAGGCGATCAGGCACCTGCTGCGCCGGGTAGAGGGCGCCGTGAACAGCGCGAGCCAGGCAATCCAGCAGCTGCTGGCGGCCGCTGGCGATCATCTCAGCGGGCTGACCGTGGCCGTGACAGCGGCGGCCGGCACCGCCGCAGTGGTGACGGTCGTGGCCGTGACCGCGACCCCCAGTCCCCGGGCCGGCTCAGGAGGAGGCCCGCAGGGCGGTACGGTGCCAGGCGGCGCGCATCCGGTCGCGACCGCGACGCTGCCTGCCGTGCCGCTCTCCTATCTCGGTGTGTACGAGGACGGCGTGCCCGCCAGCTTCGGCGGCATCCTGCAGTTCGAGACGAGCGTCGGCGTTCAGCCGAACATCGCCCTGTACTACAGCTCGTGGAACGAGCAGTTCAACGCAGGCTTCGCCTGGCAGGCATATGACAACCGGGTCACGCCGGCGGTCCAGATCGAGCCGTTCGGCGTCAGCATGGCCGGCATAGCGGCCGGCAGCTACGACCAGTACCTGGAGTCCTATGCCACGGCCGTGCGCGACTTCGGCCATGCCGTGATCATCGGCTTCGCGCACGAACCCAACGGCCCGTGGTACCCGTGGGGCGCCGGATCTGTGTCACCCGCGACCTGGATAGCGGCCTGGCGGCACGTCGTGGACGTGTTCAACGCCGACGGCGCGCGCAACGTGATCTGGCTATGGACGGTGAACGCGCAGGGAGCGGAGTCGACCATGGCTGACGCGTGGTGGCCGGGTTCCAGCTACGTCGGGTGGATCGGCATCGACGGCTACTACACCAGCCCAGGGGACACCTTCGGCCGCGTCTTCGGCGCCGTGCTCAGCGAGGTTCAGGGACTCGGCAAGCCGATCATCATCTCCGAGACCGCGGTCGGGCCTCGCACGGGCAACCAGGTGGCCGGCGTCGACAACCTCTTCGCCGGGCTGCGCAGCAGCAGGCTGCTCGGCCTGATCTGGTTCGACAAGGCGCAGGACAACGGGCAGTACAAGCAGGACTGGCGGCTCGAGGGCAATCCCGCGCTCGTGACCGCGTTCCGCGCCGCGAGCGGCTACATCTCATCGTGATCGGTGGTCTCGCGGGCCAGCCGCTCGATGGCCGACCACGAGACAGGATCAGGGCTCGGCTCCTGCTGCTGGCTGAGTGCCGCCACCCATTCCCTGCCGTCGATGCTGAGCCGCACGTCGCGCCTGCCGCTCCTGCGCGCGGTATCGAGGGCCCGCGCGAACCCCGGAGGCGGATCGGCCGGCGCGGAAAGACCCGCGGACTGGACGACGGCCGAGATCAGCTGCCAGAGGGCACCGACCTTCGCCGACAGGTCGTCGACCCTGGTGCAGAGGTCAGCTAAGGCCTCGGCGATCTCGGCCACGTGCTCGCCGGACGGGCCGGAGCCGGCCTCGGCCAGCCTCTGCGCCAGGTCCCTGATCCGGTCCAGGTCGGACTGACTGCGATGGTCCATGGGTCAGGTTCCGTATCTGCGCTCGCGCTCGTCGTCATTCTCTCCCGGCGCGTCGGGAATGCTGATGCCAAGGCGCAGGGCGATGGTTGCCAGCAACTCGCGTGCCTGATCGGTATCCATGGCCCGCACCCGCTCGAGCATCTCCTCACCCGTCACTGGCCTGCGCTCGCGCTGGCTGTCCAGCGCGTCCGCGGCGTCGTCGCGACCCGCGGCGCGCAGCTGAGCCGCGGTCACGCCGGCGACGGCAGCCATCTTGGCCACGGTGGCGGCCGGGCCGCGGACGTGTGCGTAAACTCCGGGGCTCACGACCTGATAGCCGCCGGTGATCTGCCGCCAGCGTCCCTCGCTCAGGCCGGCCCGACGGGCGGCCTCACGTGCGGAGATGCCCTGGCGGGCCAGCGAGGCCGTAATCAGCGCGCCCCACGGGGGCGGCTCTGGGCGTTCGGTCATACGAGCTACCTTCGCATGAACTTCGCACCATGTCCAGCGCTTCGCGGCTCATTGTACGTAGGATCATCGCAGGCCAGAAGCCCGACGAGGAGCATCGCGCCGCCCAAAAAACTTCGCGCGAACTTCTTGACCCTTCGCGATCCTTCGCAGTAGCCTGACCGCCAGAGTCGGCACGGCCATTTGCTGACAGACATCGAGGGGGCGGCAAATGGGAGTGATGCTCTCGCTGGATCAAGGGCAGCGGCAGATCGGCGGCCGAGGTGCCGCCGAGACGCGGCTGCGCCGCGGTGCCGCCCCGACGCGGCTCCGCCGCGGGCGCCGAGGCCAGCACACGCGCACGACCGAGGACCAGGCGTGCCTGGACGCGCTGGCGGCTTTCCTGCGAGCCGACGCGCCTACCGCCGGCCGGTGCCTGAGCAAGCTGTCGGCCGACAACCTCACTGCGCGGCTGCTGCCTGCGGCAAGGGCGCTCGCGCAGGCCGCCAGCCTGATGCTTGCCGAAAGTCCCGAGGTCGGCCGCCGGGTCGAACTCGACTACGTGCTGTCGCCGGCGTGCCTGCTTGGCACGTGCGCGGGGCCGGCGGCGGGCACCCCCGGCGGCACGGTCCCGTGCTCGTCCACTGAGTGCCAGCACTCCTGCCACGGGCGGCCGCGGCCGCAGACGTACTCGGTCGGGATTGCCAGTCACTTTGCCTAGCCCTGTGCGTCAGCTGGAGAGCACGCCGCGATTTCCCGGCCGGGCCGGGCTGCGTAGGATCGTGGCTCGGCAGCGGGAGGTGCACTGTGGGCGAACTGGTGCGGATCGAGGTCGACCAGGCGGTGGCTACGATCCGGCTGGACAGGCCGCCGATGAATGCCATCAGCGCGGCAGTCCTGGCTGAACTGACGGCGGCCGCCCGCGAGGTGTCCGCCGACCAGTCGATCAGGGCCGTGGTCCTGTACGGCGGGCCCAAGGTCTTCGCAGCGGGCGCCGACGTCAAGGAGATGGCTGAACTCGGCTTCGCCGAGATGTCCTCGTCCGGCTCCCGGCGGCTGCACGAGGCCTTCAACGCGGTGGCCAGGATCGGCAAGCCGGTCATCGCGGCCATTACCGGTTACGCCCTCGGCGGCGGCCTGGAACTCGCGCTCTGCGCTGACTTCCGCGTGCTGGGCGAGGGCGCGAAGGTCGGCCAGCCGGAGATCCTGCTCGGGATCATCCCCGGCGCGGGCGGCACGCAGCGCCTGCCGCGGCTGGTCGGCCCGGCGCGCGCGAAGGACCTGATCTTTTCCGGCCGGTTCGTGGACGCGGCGGAGGCGCTGGCGATCGGGCTGGCCGACCGGGTGGTTCCCGACGCCGAGGTCTACGAGGCCGCCCGCGAGCTCGCCGCCAGGTACGCCGGCGGCCCGGCGCTTGCCCTGCGTGCCGCCAAGGAGGCGATCGACCGGGGCCTGGACGCCGACCTGGATACGGGCCTGGAACTTGAGCGGGTGAACTTCGCCGGCCTGTTCGCGACCAATGACGCTCGCGTCGGCCTGCGCAGCTTCGTGGAGAATGGGCCAGGGAAGGCCAGCTTCTCCGGGAGCTGACCCAGGCTTGAAGCAGACAAGGATGCGGCAGCGATGATGGAGCCAGCTGACAGCCCGTCGCTCGACATGGTGGCGGCCGCACTGCGTGCTGACAGCAGCGATATCGCGATATACGCGCGGGTCCTGACCGAGTCGCTCGGCGACTCGCTCCCGCCGGGGTGGGTGACGGTGGACCGGGATCAGTCGGTCGGTGACCGGATGCGGGGCCGGCCAGGAAAGGTAACCAAGATCACGGTCCGGGCGGGCGAGCAGGTGATGACGCTGTCGGTGCAGCGCGGCCTGCCGGTCGCCGAGATCTGCCGGGAGGTCCGCGGGATCGTGCTGTCCCGCCAGCAGGTGCCGCTCGACCAGTGGGCCGCTGCGCTGGCGCAGGCGCTGGTCAGCCACGCCGAGCAGAACGCGGTCACCGCGCAGGCGCTGCGCAAGCTGGTCACCGGCGGATAGGGGTTTATGGTCGGTCACCGCGCAGGCGCTGCGCAAGCTGGTCACCGGCGGATAGGGGTTCTCTGGTCGGTCACCGCGCAGGCGCTGCGCAAGCTGGTCACCGGCTGATAGGAATTTCTCGTCGGTCCGCGCGCCAGGCGGCGGCCTGCATCCTCAACCTCTGGTGACGCCTGGTTTCCTGGCGCTCACAGCCCGGAGCGAATGTCGGGGGGTGCCCCAGCCAGGCGGGCACCGTAGGCTGTGTGAGCATGAGCGCCCATGCTGGGGAGGAGCGGCTGGGTCCATATCGCCTGCGGGAGCAGCTCGGCGAGGGCGGGATGGGCGTGGTCTACCTTGCCAGCGACCCGTCCGGGCGGCCGGTGGCGATCAAGGCGCTCAGGCATGCGGTTGCGGTCGACGAGACAGCCAGGCGGCGCCTCGCGCACGAGGTCTCGATCATGCGCAGGGTCAGCAGCCCGAACGTGGCCGAGATCATCGACGCCGACGTCACCGGCGACCTGCCCTACATCGTGACCCGATATGTCCCAGGACGGACGCTGGAAGACGTGGTGGCCGCGGACGGCCCGATGACCGGCGCCGCGCTGGCCAGCCTGGCGAGCGGCCTGGCGGCTGCCCTGCAGGCCGTGCACGGGGCCGGGATCGTCCACCGGGACCTGAAGCCAGGCAACGTCATGATGGTGGGCGGCCAGCCCGTCGTGATCGACTTCGGCATCGCCCAGGCCGCAGACTCGACCAGGCTGACCATGACGGGCATGTTCATGGGCACGCCTGGATACCTGGCCCCCGAGGTCATCGAAGGCCGGCCCAGCGGCCCGGCCGCCGATATCCACTCCTGGGGCGCCACGATGGCGTATGCCGCGACTGGGCGGCCACCGTTCGGGACCGGCAGCTTCGAGGCGATCTTCTACCGGATCGTGAACGGCCAGCCCGACCTGTCGGGAATGCCCGCGCCGCTGGTCCCGCTGGTCCTGGCCGCGCTGGCCAGGGACCCTGCCAGGCGCCCGCACGCCGCCGGGCTGGCCGAGTCGGTGGCCGGACTTGACCCCGCGGCGCTGGTGCCGCCGGTCCGCCCGCTGCGGGCGGCCCCGCTGGATAACCCAGGTGAGGCTCCGGTCAGGACAGCGGCCGATGCGTCGCTCGCGGCAGCCGGCCAGGCCGCTGCCGGCGCCGCGAACGGGCTGGCGCTGCCGGCAGCGGCGGCCGCCTCGGCCCTGCCCGCGGCCGGAGCCGCCCTGCCCGCCACAGCCGGGAGCGCCGTCCCGGCCGTCAACGGCGCCGCAGCCGCGACAGCCTGGCCAGGGACCAGGCCAATGGCCATTCGCGGCCGGGATGACTTTGCTGACCTGCTGACGCCGGTGGCCTACGGATCAGCGGCATCCCCGGCCGGGCTGGCCCGGCCGGGGCCGTACCCGGCCGGCCCCGCCGCCGGGCTCATGCCGCCTGCCGGCCCGGCCGGGATGGCTGGCGGCGCGCTGGCGGCCCCTGCCGCCCGCGTCCCGGCCAGGACTCCGCTGGTGCTGCTGACGGTCGCGGGGCTGGTGGCGCTCAGCGTCCTGCTGCCAGTCGCCGGTGCCGCGCTCGCCCTGCTGGTGCTCATGGCCCTGCGGTCGGCAGATGTCACCGGCCGCTGGCTTGGCCGTCGCCGCTCCCTGCAGGGGCCGCGCGACAGCGACGCTGCGGCTGCGGCGGCGTTCTATCCGTGGGCGGTGATC
The DNA here is from genome assembly GCA_035621915.1 of Streptosporangiaceae bacterium. Classification (GTDB taxonomy): domain Bacteria; phylum Actinomycetota; class Actinomycetes; order Streptosporangiales; family Streptosporangiaceae; genus JAJYUU01. The sequence goes on along the minus strand of DASPWG010000253.1, from coordinate 22,696 downwards.
CGGTCGGCCGTGAGATTCGTGCTGCTCGCGCCGCTGGCGCTGCTCTGCGCGGGCGGCGCGGCGGCGGTCGCGGTGCTCCTGTCAGGCCTGTCCGCGTTGCCGAAGGCTGGCGGCTGGGCTGCCGGCGCGCTCGTGGCCTGCTACTGCCTGGGCCCGGGCTCGGCTGCGTGCCGTCGGCCGCTCAGCCGGTTCTACGGCCGGGTGACCAGGTCAGGCTTCGGATACATGGCCGGCCTGGCTGGGCTCGCGGCGATTGCGGCGGTGGCGGTCACCGCGGCGGCGGCGCTGGCTCCTGGCTACTGGCCGGCCGCGCACCTCGGCCAGCATCTGCAGACGGCCAGCCTCGGCAACCCGTTCCTGAACCGCCTGCCCGCCAGCCTGGCGCGGGCGGGCAGGCAGCTCATCACCTGGGTCGGGCACCGGCTGTAGGACCGCCGGAGGAACTGGTCAGCTTGCCAGCTGGGAGTCTGCCTGGGGCCTGACGGTGCCCGGCAGTTCTGCCCGCGCCAGGGCCGCGGTCCGCCCGTCGCCGCGCCGGTCGGCCTCGGCCGACGGCAGCGGACGGACCAGGCCGAGTGCCATGACCTCGTTCGCCAGCCTGACCCGGCGATTAGGTCCCTCTGCGATGCGCAGCTTCTGGTACAGCCTGAGCAGGTGCTGCTTGACCGCCGCCTCGGTCACCACCAGGTCAGCCGCGATCTCGCGGGCGGTCGCGGGAGTGACGAAGGCCTCCTCGGACAGAGCCGGCTGGCACAGGGCGGCGACCACGTCCACTTCCCGCCTGGTCAGCTCGGGTATCGCGGACCGGCGCAGGCTGACCTCGCCGGGCACGGCCTCGGCCGGAAGGCCGCCGATCTGGCAGCGCTGCGAACCGAAGGCGAGCACATCACCGTTCTCCAGCAGTCGCTGCGCGACCAGGCGGCCGTTGACCCTGGTCCCGTTTCGCGATAACCCGAGGTCGCTGACGTAGGCGTACGGGCCGCGCCGGACGATCTCCGCATGCAGCTTGGACACGCTCGGGTGATCCAGGTGCACGTCGGCCGACTGGCCGCGCCCGATAGTTGTGACGTCCGGGCGCAGCCTGACCAGCTCCCCGGTGCTCTCGATCCGGATGTGGGGGGTTTCCATGACGATCCTCTGCCATGTCCTGGGGGGTACTGAGGTGTCACCTCCGGGCTACCCGTTTGGACGGCTTCTTACGCCTGCGGGCCGGCCGGATCACGACCGGCTAGCCTGGCGAAGGCACGTCGGGAGGTACCAGCTTGCGGAAGTACACTGCCGAGCGAGCCTTGCGCGGGAGGAACGTAGATGGCGGACAAGCCGGCCAGGGGCCTGGCAGACGTGGTGGCGGCGTCGACTGCCCTGAGCGACATCGACGGCCGGGCGGGCCGGCTGTCCTACCGCGGCTACGACATCAACGACCTGGCCGGTCAGGCCACCTTCGAGGAGGTCGCCTACCTGCTGCAGCGCGGGGCGGCGCCGGACCTGGCCCAGCTCGACGGCTACCGGGCCGAGCTGGCCGCCGGGCGGCAGATCGGCGCGCTGGCCGCCGCTGACCTGGCCGGGATCGCGCGCAAGCAGCCGCCTATGGCCGCGCTGCGCAGCCTGGTCTCGCTCGCCAGCGCCGACGACCCGGATGCCGAAAGCAACGCCGCCGAGGCCAACCTGCGGAAGGCGGCCAGGCTGACGGCCCAGCAGCCGGTCCTGATCGCGGCTTACGAGGCCGCCCGCCGGGGCGGTGAGCTACTGCCGCCCGACCCTGACCTGGGCGTGGCCGCGAACTTCCTGCTGCAGCTCACCGGCACCAAGCCGGATCCGCGGGGCGCGGAAATACTGGATACGTGCCTGGTCCTGCACGCCGACCACACCATGAATGCCTCCACCTTCGCGGCGCGGGTCTGTGCGGCGACGCTGTCCGACATGCACTCGGCCGTGGTCGCCGCGCTCGGAACGCTCAAGGGCCCGCTGCACGGGGGGGCGAACGAGCAGGTCATGCTCGGGCTCGAGCAGATCAGGGCAACGGGCGGCGATCCGCTGGAGGCGGTGGCCAGCCAGGTCACCCAGCGCCTGTCCGCGGGCGAGAAGATCATGGGCTTCGGCCACCGCGTCTACAAGACGGAGGATCCGCGGGCCACCCACCTGCGCCGGATGTCGGCCGAACTCGCCGCCGCGTCCGGTGACGACACCTTCTACCGCATGTCCAGGCGGATGGAGGAGGTGGTCTTCGCCGAGAAGGGGCTGTACCCGAACGTGGACTTCTACGCGGCGACCGTCTACCACTACCTCGGCATCCCGACCGACCTGTTCACCCCCGTCTTCTCTGCCAGCCGCATGGCCGGGTGGACCGCTCACGTCATCGAGCAGCACGCCGACAACAGGCTGATCAGACCGGACAGCGAGTACGTCGGCGAGAGCGGGCTCGCCTGGATCCCGCTTGATGCGCGATGAAGCACTCGGCTAAGGCGGCAGCCAAGACAGCGCGGCGGCAGGCCAGGCTTGCCAGGCGCGGCGGCGCCGCCGGCGCGGATGGTCCGGCAGTCCCGCGGGACACCGGCGGGCAGCGCGCATTGGCAGGGAACGACGCGGCCGGCCGGGCTGGCGTGCCGGACAGCAGAGTGCGCTCCGGCGCGGCCGCAGCGACCGCCGGGCGGACTCGGCTTACCCAGCTTCCTTACGCGCTCGTGCTGGCCGGCATCGCACTGGGCCTGGCGCTGATGTGTATAGCGGGTCAGGCGGTCAAGAGCGGTACTTTGGTCATAGCGGGCGCGTTGCTGGCGGGATCGGTGGCAAGGCTGCTGCTGCCGGACGCCAAGGTAGGGATGCTCAGGTCGCGGCGGCGGCTGGTCGACGTCGCCCTGCTGACTGCGCTGGGCGCCGGCCTGCTGGCAGCGGGACTGATCGTGCAGGTCCCTGGCTGACGCACGGCCGGGAGGAGTCGGACCAGCAGAAGTACGTACCGGGCCTGTCGATGCCCGGTCAGACCTCGCCACGGCAGCGACGCCGGCGATGAAAGGGAACACAGCGGATGTCGGAAGTATCAAACATTTCATTCATCTCGAAGATTAAGGTGATAAATCCTGTCGTAGAGCTCGACGGGGACGAGATGACCCGGATCATCTGGCAGTTCATCAAGGACCAGCTGATCCTGCCGTATCTTGAGATTGATCTTGACTACTACGACCTGTCGATCGAGAACCGGGACGCGACCAACGACCAGGTCACCGTGGATGCCGCTAATGCCATCAAGCGGCATGGCGTGGGTGTGAAGTGCGCCACGATCACGCCGGACGAGGCGCGAGTGACCGAGTTCGGCCTCAAGAAGATGTGGAAGTCGCCCAACGGCACGATCCGCAACATCCTCGGCGGCGTTGTCTTCCGGGAGCCGATCGTGGTCGCGAGCATCCCCAGGTTCGTTCCCGGCTGGACAGAGCCGATAGTGATCGGCAGGCACGCGCACGGTGACCAGTACCGGGCGACGGACTTCGTGGTGCCGGGCCCCGGCCACGTGCGGATCTCGTTCCAGCCAGACGACCCGGCCAGCCAGTCGCTGGATCTCGAGGTGGCGACGTTCACCGGCGGCGGCGTGGCCATGGGCATGTACAACTTCGACGACTCCATCCGCGACTTTGCCCGCGCCACCATGCGGTACGCGCTCGGCCGCGGCCTGCCGCTGTACCTGTCGACCAAGAACACGATCCTGAAGGCCTACGACGGCCGGTTCAAGGACATCTTCAGCGAGGTCTTCGAGAGCGAGTTCAAGGCGGAGTTCGAGGCGGCCGGGATCTGGTACGAGCACCGGCTCATCGACGACATGGTCGCGCAGGTGATCAAGGGCAGTGGCGGCATCGTCTGGGCATGCAAGAACTACGACGGCGACGTCGAGTCCGACATCGTGGCGCAGGGGTTCGGCTCGCTTGGGCTGATGACCAGCGTGCTCATGACGCCGGACGGTCAGACGGTCGAGGCCGAGGCGGCGCACGGCACCGTGACGCGGCACTACCGCCAGCATCAGCAGGGCAAGCCGACCTCCACCAACCCGATCGCGTCGATCTTCGCCTGGACGCGAGGGCTCGCACACCGCGGCAAGCTTGATGGCACCCCCGAGGTCACCAGGTTCGCCGAGACGCTGGAGCGCGTCTGCATCGAGACGGTCGAGAGCGGCAAGATGACTAAGGACCTCGCGCTGCTTGTCGGCGAGGGCACGCCGTTCCTGACCACCGAGGAGTTCCTGGCCGCGCTGGCGCACAACCTGCGCGCGGCCATGACGGCCGCCTGATCGCGTCGTCGCGCGGGTACGGCGACGGCCACCTCGCACCAGGTCAGCACTGACACAGCGACGTACTAAGGAGATCACGGGAATGGCCCGCACAGGCAAGGTAACGGTGGTCGGCGCCGGCTTTTACGGCTCGACCACGGCGCAGCGGCTCGCCGAGTACGACATCTTCGACGAGGTCGTGCTCACGGACATCGTCGAGGGTAAGCCCGAGGGCCTGGCGCTGGACATGAGCCAGTCACGGCCGATCGAGGGATTCGAGACGAAGGTCACCGGCCAGACCACCGGTCCGGATGGCGAGGGCTACGAGGCGATCGCTGGCTCGGGCACAGTCGTCATCACCGCCGGCCTGCCACGCAAGCCGGGGATGAGCCGGATGGACCTGATCGGCGTCAACGCCAAGATCGTCCGCAGTGTCACCGAGCAGGTCGTCAAGCACGCACCGGACGCTGTCCTGATCGTCGTATCCAACCCGCTGGATGAGATGACGGCGCTGGCCGCCAAGGTCTCAGGGTTCCCGGCCCACCGGGTACTCGGCCAGGCGGGGATGCTCGACACCGCGCGGTTCAGCTACTTCGTGGCTGAGCGCCTCGGCGTGCCCGTCGGCTCGGTCCGGACGCTCACCCTCGGGTCGCATGGCGACACGATGGTGCCGGTGCCCTCGGCGTGCACGGTCGACGGCAAGCCACTGTCCGACCTGCTGTCCGCGGCGGAGATCGAGCAGCTGGTGGACAGGACCCGCAACGGCGGCGCCGAGATAGTCGGGCTGCTGAAGACCGGCTCGGCCTATTACGCCCCGTCGGCAGCCGCCGCCAGGATGGCGCGGGCTGTCGCCGAGGATTCGGGCGAGGTCATGCCGGTCTGCGCGTGGGTGGACGGGCAGTACGGCATCTCCGGCGTCTACCTGGGCGTCGAGGCAGAGATCGGGGCGGGCGGGGTGCGGCGCGTGGTCGAGCGGGACCTGACCGAGTCAGAGCTCGCCGGCCTGCGCGAGGCCGCCGAGGCCGTCCGGGCCAAGCAGGCGGACGTCGCCAGCCTCTGAGGGGTTGCAGCCACAGCGGCCGGACGGCTGGCGCCGTCCGGCCGCTGGACGTCTGCCCGCGGCCAGCCGCCACTGTGCTAACTGGCGGCTAGCCGCCGCTGTGTTAGCTGGCGTCGGCTAGCCGACGCAATGCAAGCTCGGCGTAGAGCGCCGTCCCGTCCGGCAGGACAGCGTCGTCGAAGACCGCATGCGCCGAGTGGTTGAACGGGGCGGTGCCGGGATCGACATCCGGCGGGCAGGCGCCGAGGAAGACAAAGGAACCAGGGACCTCGTCCAGCACGTAGGAGAAATCCTCCGAGCCGGTAACCGGGTTGGGCGCCGGGATGTACTTGCCTTCGCCGAGCACCTCGGAGATGGTCTGCTGGACGAACTCGGTCTCCGCCGCGTTGTTCACCGTCACCGGATAGCCGGGCACGAACTCAGCGGTTGCCGTCATGCCGTGTGCCGACGCGATGTCGCGCGCCAGCTTCGGCGCCTCCTGCGCGACCCTGTCCCTCGCCTGCGCGGAGAACGTGCGCACAGTGGCCACGAAGTGCGCGTCGTCACTGATCACGTTGTCGGCGACGCCCGCGTGCAGCGTGCCGACCGTGATCACCACCGGGTCGAAGATGTCGAACCGCCTGGTCACCATGGTCTGGAGGGCCAGCACGATCTCGCACGCAGCAGGGACCGGGTCAGCGGCGCTGTGCGGCTGCGACCCGTGTCCGCCGCGGCCGTGCACCGTCACATGCAGGGTGTCTGCGGCTGCCATGATGGGGCCGACCCGGCCGCCGAGCATCCCGAGCGGCAGCAGGCTGGAAATGACGTGCAGAGCGTAGGCCGCGACCGGGCGCTCGCCGGCCGCGTCGAGGACGCCCTCGCCCACCATGATGCGGGCGCCACCTGGGCCCTCCTCGCCCGGCTGGAACATGAAGATGACGTTTCCAGCCAGTTCGGCCTGGCGTGCGGACAGCAGCTGCGCGGCGCCGGCCAGCATGGCGGTGTGCAGATCGTGGCCGCAGGCGTGCATGGCGCCTTCGACCTTCGATGCGTACGGCAGGCCGGTGCGCTCGGTGACGGGCAGGGCATCCATATCGCCGCGCAGCAGCACCGTCTTGCCAGGGCGACCCCCGCGCAGCACGGCAGTGACCGAGGTCAGGTCCTTGCCGGTGCTGATCTCCAGGGGTAGTCCGGCGAGCGCGTCCAGCACCTTGCGCTGCGTGCGGGGCAGGTCAAGGCCGATCTCGGGCTCGGCGTGTATGGATCTGCGTAGCTCGGCCAGCTCGGTGGCAATTGCGGCCGCATCGTCGTGGATCCTCGCCACCGGCTCACCATCTCTTTCGATCGTCATGTAGCGATTTTTTGCACTATTAACAGCTGGCTTGCGGCCAGGCGTCACCTCTCGGCGTGGATGGCCCGGTGAGTACAGCCCGCCCGCGCGGGCAGACTGCTTAGACTATTCCAAACTGCCGCGCGGCCACCGCGCGGCCCGGTCGCGCTCGCCCGGGATCACGGGGCGCCGCGGCCGGGGGGTTACGGGGCGTGGCGGTGCGTCGCGCAAGCCGAATAACGAGGTCAGGGATCCGGACGTGAATATCGGCTGGGATATTCTCCTGGTCCTTGCCGTGATCTTTATTGGCGGATTCTTCGCCGCGGCCGAGATGGCCCTGGTGTCGCTGCGGGAAGGCCAGATCCGCTCGCTCGGACGGCGGGGCAAGCGCGGCCAGCGGGCGGCCCGGCTGGCGCAGGACCCGAACCGCTTCCTGTCCTCGGTCCAGATCGGGGTGACGCTGGCCACCCTGCTGTCGGGTGCCTTCGGCGCGGCCCTGCTTGCCGACAGGCTCGCCTCCCGCCTGGTCCACCTGGGGCTATCGGGCGATGTGGCCACGCCGCTCTCGGTCGTGGTAGTCACGCTGATCATCTCGTTCTTCACGCTGATCCTGGGCGAGCTTGCGCCCAAGCGGCTGGCGTTGCAGCGGGCCGAGCGGGTCTCGCTCGTGGCCGGGCCGGTGGTGGACCGGCTGGCCACGCTGGCGAGGCCGCTGGTGTGGCTGCTGTCCAGGTGCACCAACCTGGTGGTGCAGCTGCTGGGCGGTGACCCGGCACAGGCTAGAGGCGTGATGACCGACGAGGAACTGCGGGACCTGGTGGCCGGCCACCAGGCGCTCAGCGCTGACGAGAGGCTTATCGTGGGCGAGGTCTTCGACGCGGGCAAGCGGCAGGTGCGCGAGGTGCTCGTGCCGCGCACCGAGGTCGAGTTCCTGCCCGCCACCATGCCCGTCGCGGAGGCGGCATCGATCGCCGAGCAGGCGAGGTACTCGCGGTTCCCCGTCTACCAGGAGTCCTACGATGACGTGATCGGCTTCGTGCATGCCAGGGACCTCTTCGACCGCCGGTCGGAGCCCGGACTCCGGGTGGGCGAGATGTGCAGGCCGGTGAAGTTCCTGCCGACGAGCAAGATGGTGCTGTCCGCGTTGTCGGAAATGCGGAAGGACCGGGCGCACCTGGCGATCGTCGTGGACGAGTACGGCGGTACGGCAGGCATCGTCACGCTCGAGGACCTGGTTGAGGAGCTGATCGGCGATATTCAGGACGAATACGACGAGGAGGCGTCCCATCCGCGCCAGCTGCACAGCGGCGAGCTGGAGGTCGACGGGCTGCTGAACCTGGACGAGTTCGCCGAGCAGACAGGGCTGGAGCTGCCGGACGGGCCTTACGAGACCGTGGCCGGCTACCTGCTCGCGGCACTCGGGCACCTCCCCGAGGACGGCGAGTCGGCCGAGGTCGGCGGCCGCACCCTCACGGTGACGCAACTGGACGGCCGCCGGATCGCCCGGCTGCGCGTCAGCCCGTCGCCACCAGCCCGCGAAGACGGTCGCGACGGCGCCCAGCCTGACGCGGCGAGCTAGCCGGCGGCTCATAGACTTCGGACATGTCTGAACGGGTGCCGGGCCAGGGGCAGCACGGTGACGAAGGCCGGCGGAGCCTCGAGTCCAGGCCAGTCCTCGTGGTCGACTTCGGCGCGCAGTACGCCCAGCTGATCGCGCGGCGGGTGCGCGAATGCCACGTCTACTCACAGATCGTGCCGAGCACGATGCCCGCGGCGGACATGCTGGCGCTGCGCCCGAGCGCGATCATCCTGTCCGGCGGCCCGTCCTCCGTCTACGCCGACGGCGCCCCGCCCGCGCCGGCCGGCCTGTTCACCGCCGGGATCCCGGTCCTCGGCATCTGTTACGGCTTCCAGCTAATGGTCCGCGACCTCGGCGGGGAAGTTCTGCATACCGGAAACGGCGAGTACGGCGCCACCACCCTGCGCCGCGAGGCGGATGCGGGGGTGCTGCTGAACGGCCTGCCTGACAGCCACCAGGTCTGGATGTCGCACGGCGACACGTGCGCGGCGGCTCCGCCGGGCTTCGCCGTCACGGCGAGCACACCGGGAACCCCGGTGGCGGCGGCCGAGGCGCCCGAACGCGGCCTTTACGGGATGCAGTTCCACCCCGAGGTGCTGCATACCGATCACGGCATGGCGATGCTGCGCAGCTTCCTGGCCGCCGCGGGCTGCCTGGCCGGCTGGACCATGCGCGGGGTTATCGAGGAGCAGACGGAGCGGATCCGCGCGCAGGTCGGAGACGGGCGGGCGATCTGCGGCCTGTCCGGCGGGGTGGACTCGGCGGTAGCGGCTGCGCTCGTGCAGCGAGCCATTGGCTCCCGCCTGACCTGCGTGTTCGTCGACCACGGGCTGCTGCGGGCGGGCGAGGCCGAGCAGGTGGAGAAGGACTTCGTGGCCGCGACCGGGGTGGATCTCAAGGTCGTGGCGGCCGCGGCCGACTTCCTGGCGGCGCTGGACAGCGTGGTCGACCCTGAGGCAAAGCGCAAGATCATCGGCCGCGAGTTCATCCGCGCGTTCGAGCAGGCGGCGACCGAGGTCGCCGCCGAGCACAGGGAGGCACCTGGCTTCCTGGTCCAGGGCACGCTGTATCCGGACGTGGTCGAGTCGGGCGGCGGCACCGGGACTGCCAACATCAAGTCCCATCACAACGTCGGCGGGCTGCCGGAGGACCTCGCGTTCGACCTGGTGGAACCGCTGCGCGACCTGTTCAAGGACGAGGTGCGGCAGGTCGGGATCGAGCTTGGCCTGCCAGACCAGATCGTGTGGCGGCAGCCGTTCCCCGGTCCTGGGCTGGCGATCAGGATCGTCGGCGAGGTGACCGCCGACCGGCTGCGGATCGTGTCCGCTGCCGACGCGATCGCCAGGGCCGAGCTGTCCGCGGCAGGCCTGGACCGGCGCATCTGGCAGTGCCCCGTGGTGCTGCTGGCGGACGTCCGCTCTGTCGGCGTGCAGGGCGACGGGAGAACCTACGGCTACCCGATCGTGCTGCGGCCGGTCACCAGCGAGGACGCGATGACCGCAGACTGGGCCAGGCTCCCTGATGACGTGCTGGCCAGGATTTCGACCCGCATCACCAACGAGGTGCCGCAGGTCAACAGGGTCGTCGTCGACATCACCAGCAAGCCGCCTGCGACGATCGAGTGGGAATAGGACGGTCGGACCAGCACGGGCCCGTCATGAAGCGGCCAACGGCGGAGAACGGGCCGCTTCATGGCGAGCCCGGGCCGGCCCGGCAAGCGCGTCAGATCGTGATCAGATAGTGAAACGCAAGTTCCTGGCTGCTCGGTCGCCTAGCTCGTCGTTGCCGGTCCAGGTGATCTTGCCCGCGTCGATCTGTTCCTGGGGGTCGATGCGGCCGCAGGCTAGCTGCATGAACGTGAGCAAGTCGGTAGTTACCTCGACGTCGGGGTTGTCCAGGTGGTCCACGACCCTGGCCCGGCCGTCGACTACGACCGCGAGGTCGCGCTTGATCGGGCCGGTGAGGTGGAAGACGATGCCCGAGCCGTCCGGCAGCGCGACGCGCTTGCCGACGATGTAGCCGAGCGAGCCCTCCACCTCGGCCAGCGCGATCTCCGCAGCCGGCCCGGTGTCATCGGTCGGCCAGCCCAGGGGAGTGGTGATGTCGCGCGCGTGCACCCAGAAGTCGAAAGTGCGGATCTCCAGGAAGCGGCCGAAGGTCTTGACGCCTACCGGGGTCCAGGAGGGCCGGTCCATGTCCTCCTGCGTCAGCGCGGCCAGGTCGCGCCGGCGCCCGGCGAACGTCTCGCTGACCAGCCCGGCGAAGGCGCCGTCGTCGAGGTGGCCCATTTCCTCGTCGGCGCGGGCGACCCGCTCGAAGTGCGGCAGTTCCTCGGTGTTCGCAGGGACCCAGCCGGTCATCGCCTGCTCCATCATGGTCAGGTGCTGGACCACGCCGCGGGCGGTCCAGGCCGGGCACAGTGACTGAACTTGCCAGTCCTGCACGGTCATCCGGGTGCACAGCCCTTCGACTGCGTCGTAGCACTGCTCCAGCGCGCCGCGGGTGGTGGCAAGGTCAGTCATCGTGCTGCTCCTCAGCGAGCCGGGCGGGCCCGGGCCGTCATGGTGTCTCGTTCTGGATCGTGTTCCAGTCCCTCGCCTCAAGGTAGGGCCGGAACGTCGCGGCGATGGCCCCCAGGTCCCCCGGCCGCTTAGGCCGCTGCACCTCGTACAGCGCCGGGAACTCCAGCCAGCCTGTCAGCAGCCGCCAGAGCCGGACGGCAGCGTCGCCTCGCGGCGGGTCGATGAGTACCGGCCCGAACAGGGCACGATCAGCACCGAAGATCAGGGTCGGCACACCCCAGCCGCCCAGGTTCGTCACCCGATCATGATCGGACTTGACCTCGTCGTGCGTGCTCATATCCGCGATCGCCTCGTCCACCAGCGCGGGGTCCTGGCCGAGCTCCAGCATCAGCTGGCGGGCGACCTCCGGCCGGTGCGGCTTCCGGCCGTCGACGTGCAGTGCCGTCCCGGCCGCCCAGTACCAGCGGTCCAGCAGCGCCGGATCGATCCGGCGCAGCAGCGCGCCGATCCGCATCATCGACCAGCCGTAGGACCACTCCCGCTCCCAGGGGTGCTTCTTGCCCTCGGCGCGATTGATCTCCTCCAGGCTGAAGAACCGCCACCCCACGGCAACGCCGAGCTGATCGCGAACCTCACGGATCCAGATCGAGGACTGGTAAGCCCACGGGCACATGATGTCGAAGTGAAAGTCGACCGCGGTGATGTCGTCCTGGCTCATCGCGGCTGCTCGTCCGCTCGCAGCAGCGCGCTCATAGCGGCCCGCAGCGCTGCCTCTGCGCGGGTACGCGACAGGCCCTGGTCGTGGCGGAGCAGCTCGTAGGCCTCGAACGAGCAGAGCACCTCAAGTCCGGGCAGCAGCGCGGCAGACGCCACCAGCTCAGGCGCGAACACCTCGCTGAGCTGCTGGCGCAGGAACGCGCGGTTGCGGCCAAGCTGGCCGGCCAGCATCGGCCGCCGGTTCGCCCCCGCCCGTAGCGCACGCGAGGCGGGCCCGATCACCTCGAACAGCTCGGCTCGCGCGCGCACCACGGCCGCGATCTTGGTGGCCGTCGGCTCGTCCGGCCCGACGTGCGGGTCGACCAGCCGCACGGCAACGCTGAGCTGCCGGTCAACCGCGGCGCGGTGCAGGTCGTTGACGTCGTCGAAATAGCGGAATAGCGAGCGCAGCGACAGCCCGGCCCTGGCCGCGACCTGAGCGGTGCTTGGCTGGTAGATCCCGTCCCTGAACAGCGAGAGCATGGCGTCGATCACTGCCTCGCGGTTCTGCTCGCGCCGCAGCCGCCGCCCGTCGGCGTCCGACAGCTCTTGTGCTACCGCCACCGCACGATCCTCGGATCGAGCAGCAGCGCCTGGTAAGCGGTCGAGGGTTCCTGCAGCGGCAGCGCGGTGCCCGGCGCGATCGCCGTGTACCGCGCGCCGCTCCAGTGCCGCCCGTCGCCGACGATCGTCCCCTCGACGTCGAATGACGCGGCCGGGCCATCGGCGACGGGATCGGGAACCTCGCCGTCCCATATCTCGAGCAGGACCCGGCGCAGGCGGGCCTCGGCCGGCAGGCTATCGAGGGGAAGCGTGCCGAGGACGCTCGTGCGGTCCACGCCTTCCTGCTTGCGCTCGTGCCAGCTCTGGAAGTCCGGCCGCCCGGCCAGGTCGAGGAACGACTGCCTGGACCGATAGCCCACGACAGCCACCCGGTCCCAGTCAGCCGATCCCGCTACCACGTCGGCCACGAAGCACAATGCGGCGCCGACCGAGCCCAGCAGCGGGATCGGGGCGTAGGAACTGGCTGCATAACGGCCGCTGCCGTCGTTGGCATCGACAGCTGCAGGGTTGCCCGGGCTGAACTTGGTGAGGTTAAGCATGTAGATGGGCCCGTCGGCGCGGCCCGCCGTCCAGCGCAGGCGATGGCTGTACTCGCTATCGACCCGGCCGTATCTGGGCACTTTAGGACCCTAAACATCTGACAGTATGAGTGTCAATAATTCGCGCCGTGGCGGAACCGTGCATGGGTCCGGGCAGCTCCGCGGTCAGGGGCGCGGCGCGAGCGCCCGGGACCAGGAAGGGGCCGGAAGTGACCGCAGCTCCCAGCGAGCCGGAGTTCGCTGGCCACATCGGCCGGACCTATGCCGACTCCACGCCGTGGTGGCCTGATCCGCCCGCTGGGCTGCACGGCCCCAATGTCGTGATGATCGTGCTCGACGACACGGGCTTCGCGCACTTCGGCTGCTACGGCTCCGAACTGGCGACGCCGGAGATCGACAAGCTCGCGGCCGCCGGGCTGCGCTACACCGGCTTCCACACCACGGCGCTGTGCTCGCCATCGAGGGCCGCGCTGCTTACCGGGCGCAACCCGCACGCCGTCGGCATGCGCGGGGTGTCCAACTGGAGCACGGGCTTCCCGCACATGCGCGGCGGCATCTCGCCGCGCGCCGCCACCGTCGCCGAACTGCTGCGCCGGCATGGTTATGCCACCTACGCGGCCGGGAAGTGGCACCTCGCGCCAATGACGGAGTGCAGCGCGGCGGGCCCGCACACGCACTGGCCGCTGCAGCAGGGCTTCGACCGCTTCTACGGCTTCCTGCAGGGCGAGACCGACCAGTTCTACCCCGAGCTGACCAGCGACAACACTCACGTGGACCCGCCGGGCAGGCCGGAGGACGGCTACCACGTGTCGCAGGACATCGTGGACAGGGCCACCGGCTGGATCAGCGACCTGCACTCGATCAGGCCGGACCGGCCGTTCTTCCTTTACCTGGCCTTCGGCGCGACGCACGCCCCGCACCAGTCACCGCTGGAGTACCGGCTGCGCTGGCGCGGCCGGTTCGACGACGGCTACGACGCGGTCAGGCAGCGCTGGTACGAGCGCCAGCTTTCCCTTGGCGTAATCCCGGCCGGCACCACCCTGGCCGCGCGCAACCCCGGCGTGCCGGCCTGGGATGAGCTGACCGAAAGCCAGCGGGCGTTCTCTGCCCGGCTGCAGGAGGCGTTCGCCGCGATGCTCGAGCACACCGACGCGCAGATCGGCCGGCTGGTCGGGTTCCTGCGCGGCCGCGGCCTGCTGCACAACACGCTGCTGCTCGTCCTGTCCGACAACGGCGCGTCCAGAGAGGGCGGGCCGTACGGCGTCATGGACGAGTTCAGCTTCTTCAACGCCAGGCCGGAGGACATCGACGACCTAGTCGCGCGCCGGCTGGACGACATCGGCGGGCCGCACTCGCACTCGAACTACCCGTGGGGCTGGGCGCAGGCCGGCAACACGCCGCTGCGCTGGTACAAGCAGAACACCTACGGCGGCGGGGTGCGTGACCCGCTGATCGCGGTTTGGCCCGCGGGCATCGCCGGCGGCGGCGAGTTTCGGCGCCAGTTCTGCCACGCGGTGGACATCACGCCGACGATCCTGGATGTCACCGGCGCGCCCGCGCCCGACCACGTCAACGGGGTCGCGCAGCTTCCGATGCACGGCGCGTCGCTGATGAGCACGTTCGCCAGCCCCGATGCGCCGCCGCCGCGGCACGTGCAGTACTTCGAGCAGATGGGCCACCGCGGCCTGTGGGCCGACGGCTGGAAGATCACCACCTACCACATCCAGGGTCAGCCGTTCGACGACGACGAGTGGGCCCTGTACCACCTGGACGCCGACTTCTCCGAGTGCCACGACCGGTCGGAGCAGGAACCGGGCAAGCTTCGCGAGCTGATCGGCGAATGGTGGGCGCAGGCAGGGCTGCACGGCGTGCTGCCGCTTGACGACCGGACCATCGAGCTGTTCGGCGCCACGCCGAGGCCGGGAACGGTGCACGCCAGGCGGGAGTACGTGTACTACCCGCCGGTCTCGCACATCCCGGCGGAGGCATGCCCGCCGCTTGGCGGGCGGTCCTGGCTCATCACCGCGGAAGTGGAGGTCAGCGGCCAGGCGGAGGGCGTGCTGTACGCGCGCGGCGCACACAACGTCGGCCACAGCTTCTTCCTGCGAGACGGCCTGCTGCACTTCGACTACAACGCGCTCGGCACCCACTACCGCGCGACCGCGCCGCTCTCGCTTGAGCCTGGCCGCCACCAGATAACCGCGCGCTTTGACCGAAACGGGCCGGGCGGGCGGCTGGTCATCGGCGCCGACGGGACTGACCTGGGATCGGTGCAGATACCGGCCATCATCCGCATGCTCGGCTCTACCGGGCTGGACATCGGGCGGGATGCGCTGTCGCCGGTGACCGGCGACTATGACGGCCCGTTTCCGTTCAGCGGGCGGATCGAACGGATCACCTTCAGCGTTCGCAGCAGGGCGGACGCAGAGGAGATCGCGGCGCTGGCGCGCACCGAGATGTCGCGGGAGTAGCGGGTATCAGGTGACCCTGGACTGCTCGACGGGAATGTCTGCGTAGGACTTGTCCGCAGCGATCTGGCGCACCTTGTCCATGGCGTCGAAGACGTCGGCGAACCTGGTGTACGCCGGCGCGGGGCCGAGGCGCAGGCGGTCAGGAGTGCGGTAGTCGCCGATCACGTTCTCCCTGATCAGCGCCTGGCTGATCTGCCAGGCGTCGTCGTGCCGGAGGCTCACGTGCCCGCCGCGGCGCTGCGGATCCCTGGGCGAGGCAAGGGTGAAGCCGAGCGGGGGCAGCCACTCGTCGGCCAGCTCGATCAGGTACGAGGTGAGCGCGATGCTCTTGGCCCTTAGCCTTTCGATGCCGGCCTCGCCGAGCAGCCGGGCGCCCTCTTCGACAGCCACCGTGCCGATGACGTTGGGGGTGCCGGTGAGGAACTGGTCGATGCCTGGCGCCGGGTCGTAGGCCGGGCCCATGGCGAACTGCTCGCGCTGGCCGAACCAGCCCCAGATCGGCTGGCGCATCCTGGCCTGCAGGTCGTCCCTGACATAGACGAACGCGGGCGCTCCCGGCCCCGCGTTCACGTACTTGTAGGTGCAGCCCACGGCCAGGTCGGCCCCGGCGTCGTCCAGGTGCACGGGGACGGAGCCGACCGAGTGACACAGGTCCCACAGCATCAGGGCCCCGGCCTCGTGGACTGCCCTGGTGATCCGCGCCATGTCCGCGAGCGCGCCGCTGCGGTAGGAGACGTGCGACAGGCTGACCAGGGCTGTGCGGCCGTCCAGCGCGCTGGCAAGCTCGGCATCGTTCAGCCCCCCGTCGATGTCGGAGTGCAGCAGGCGCAGTTCGCAGCCGCGCTGCGCGGCCACGCCCTCGAGCACATACCGGTCTGTCGGGAAGTTGTCGTCGTCGGTGATCAGGACGTCGCGGCCGCGCTGCAGGTCAAGCGCGGCAAAGGCGAGCTTGTACAGGTTCACGGTGACCGAGTCGGTGACGATCACCTGGCCGGGCGCGGCGCCCAGCAGGTGCTCGGCCAGCCTGTCGCCTGCCTCGCGCGGCATCCTGATCCAGTTCTCCCAGGACCTGACCAGCCCGACGCCCCAGTCCTGGTCGATGACCTCGGCAACCCGCGCCTGGGCGCGCACCGGGAGCGGGCCGAGTGAGTTCCCGTCCAGGTAGATGATGTCGCGGTCGGCACGGACGAACCGGTCGCGGAACGGCGCAAGCTCGTCGGCCGAGTCGAGCGCTTCCGCATATGACCGATCTGCCGAGAAAGTCGTCACAAAGTCCACCCTAGCTGAGCTACCTTGCGTATTCCGGGTACCCAATGCGCCTGCGCGCTAACGCTCCAGGTCCCGATTGTCGCGCCGGTCAGGCCGCCGGGCGCAGCCGTAGGATCAGATGATGCTCGAAGACGCAGAGATAGGCCGGGTCCTCGTGATTGCGGCGCACCCAGACGACGTCGACTTCGGTTCGGCCGGCACGATCGCGCGCTGGACAGACGCGGGCCTCGAGGTGAGCTATTGCCTGGTTACCAACGGTGACGCGGGCGGCAGTGACCGGTCGGTCTCCAGGGCCGACATGGTCGTGATCCGGCAGGCCGAGCAGACCACGGCGGCCAAGCATGTTGGCGTGCACGACCTGCACTTCCTCGGCTACCCCGACGGCCAGGTGGAGCCGACGATCGGGCTGCGACGTGACCTGGCCAGGATCATCAGGCTGCTGCGCCCTGACCGCGTCATGGTCCCGTCGCCGGAGCGCAACTACGTGCGGATGGGCATCAGCCACCCCGACCACCGCGCGGTCGGCTCGGCCGCCCTCGACGCGATCTACCCGGATTCCCGCAATCCGTTCGCGTTCCCCGAGTTGCTGGAGCAGGAGCGGCTCGAGCCCTGGACCGTGCGGGAGGTCTGGATCTCGGGAAGCCCGGCGCCGACGCACTACGTCGATATCACCGACACCTTCCCCCGCAAGGTGGCGGCGCTGCGGTCGCACGTGAGCCAGATCAGCGACCCGGACCGGCTGGAGCAGATGCTGCGCGAGCGGCTGGCCAGGACGGCGGCGGAGGGCGGCCTGCCTGAGGGCCGGCTGGCCGAGTCCTTCCTGGTGATCCAGGCCGGCTGACAAGCGCGCGTCGTCACGGGCAGTCGCCGCGCCGGCACTCGCGGGCTCGAGCCAGATCTCAGCGGCCGATAGACCGCAAATGCGGTCCGAGGAGCATGAAATGTGCCTGAGGCGGACATGACTGCTTCGCCGGTGCAACGCAGGCGTCGCTTGCCAGGAGGCGCGCGGCAGGAGCGATGCTCCGTCGCGGGACCAAGGGGGCGTGTGCCCAGGGTGGGTCTGGTGCGGCAGGGCTGACCGTCCTAGGTTTGGCATCAGCGCATCCGCCACGTCCCGGAGGTGTCAGCGCATGACGCACATCACCGTTACTGTCGACGGGGTCAGCTACGCCGACCACGTAGAGCCTCGCCTGCTGCTAGTGCATTACCTGAGAGAAGTCGTCGGGAAGACCGGCACCCCTATCGGCTGCGACACGTCGAACTGCGGCGCGTGCACAGTGCTGATGGACGGGGCGTCGGTCAAGAGCTGCTCGGTGCTTGCGGTGCAGGCCGACGGATCTGAGATCACCACCATCGAGGGCCTGTCCAATGGCGAACTGCACCCGGTGCAGCGTGCCTTCCACGAGGAGCACGCGCTGCAGTGCGGGTACTGCACGCCCGGGATGATCATGGCGGCCGCGGACCTGCTGCGCGATAACCCGCATCCCACCGACGAGGAGATCCGGGACGGCCTGGAGGGCAACCTCTGCCGGTGCACCGGCTACGAGAACATCGTCCGCGCCGTCCGGCGCGCCGCAGAGGCGGGAGTCAGCCGATGACAGCAACCAGCGAGGCGCCGTCTGCCGAACTGGGCAAGGCGAGGCTCCGCAAGGAGGACGCCCGGCTTATCACCGGCCAGACGAACTGGACCGACAACATCGTCCTGCCAGGGATGCTGCACATGGCGTTCCTGCGGAGCCCCTTCGCGCACGCGAGGATTAACCGGGTCGACGTCAGCGAGGCGCGGCGGCAGCCGGGAGTGGTAGCGGCCTTCTCCGGTGCCGACTTCGCCGCTGAGCAGGGCAGCCTGCCCTGTGCCTGGCCGGTCACCGAGGACATCGTCATCCCCGCGCACCCGCCGATGGCGGTGGACGAGGTGCGGTATGTCGGCGAGGCCGTGGCCGTGGTCGTGGCGCGCGACCGGTACGCCGCAGCCGACGCCCTGGCGTCCATCGACATCGACTACGAGCCGCTGCCGCCGGTGCTCGACATGCGCGCGGCGCTGAGCCCTGACTCGCCGAAGGTGCACGAGGCGGGCAACAAGAGCTATGAGTGGGTGTTCGGCAACGGTGACATCGACGCGGCATTCCGCGACGCCCCGGTCGTCATCGAGCGCACCTACCGGCAGCAGCGGCTCATCCCGTGCGCCATGGAGCCGCGAGCCGTCGTGGCGTCCTGGGTCGGCGACGAGGTGACGCTCTGGTCGGCCACCCAGATCCCGCACGTGCTGCGGTTCGCGCTGTCGGCGTTCTTCGCCATCCCCGAGCAGAACATCCGCGTGATCGCCCCCGATGTCGGCGGCGGCTTCGGGTCGAAGCTGCAGGTGACGGCGGAGGAGGTGCTCGCGGTCCTGGTCGGCCGGAGGCTGGGCAAGCCGGTCAAGTGGACCGAGTCGCGTAGCGAAGGCAACATGACCATCCATCACGGGCGCGACCAGTGGCAGGACATCAAGATCGCCGCTGACCGCGACGGCCGGATCCGCGGCCTGTCGGTAGACCTGCTGGCGGACATGGGCGCCTACCTGATGCTGGTCACGCCCGGCATTCCGCTGCTCGGCGCCTTCATGTACAACGCCATCTACAAGATGGACGCCTACTCCTTCAAGTGCACCGGGGTCTTCACCACCAAGATGCCGACCGATGCCTACCGCGGCGCCGGGCGCCCGGAGGCGACGTACGCAATCGAGCGCATCATGGACGAGCTCGCCACTGAACTCGGCCTGGACCCGCTTGAGGTCAGGGAGCGCAACTGGATCAGGCACGAGGAGTTCCCTTACACGACTATCGCGGGCCTCACCTACGACTCGGGTAACTACGAGGCGGCGACTGCGAAGGCCAGGGAACTGTTCGACTACGACGGGCTGCGCCGCGAGCAGGCCGAGCGCAACGCGCGCGGCGACAAGGTACGCCTCGGCATCGGCGTCTCGACCTTCACCGAGATGTGCGGCCTGGCGCCGTCACGGGTGCTCGGCTCGCTGTCTTACGGCGCCGGCGGCTGGGAGGCCGCCTCGATCCGGATGCTGCCAACGGGCAAGGTCGAGGTGGTGACCGGGTCAAGCGCACACGGCCAGGGCCACGAGACGGCGTGGAGCCAGATTGTCGCCGATGAGCTTGGCGTTCCCTTCGAGGACATCCGGGTGCTGCACGGCGACACGCAGGTGTCCCCGAAGGGCATGGACACCTACGGCTCTCGATCGCTGGCCGTCGGCGGCCTGGCGCTGGTCGGGGCCTGCGACAAGGTGGTCGCCAAGGCCAAGGTGATCGCCGCGGCCATGCTGGAGGCCTCCGCCGACGACCTCGAGTTCGCCGCCGGCCGCTTCTCGGTGCGCGGCGACCCGGAGGCCAGCAAGACGATCCAGGAGGTGGCGCTGGCCACGTTCGCCGCGCACGACCTGCCCGAGGGCGTGGAGCCGTCACTGGACTCCGATGCCACCTACGATCCCGACAACTTCTCGTTCCCGCACGGCACGCACCTGTGCGCGACCGAGGTGGACACCGAGACCGGGTTCGTGAAGATCCGGTCCTACGTGGCCGTCGATGACGTCGGCGTCGTGGTGAACCCGCTGATCGTGGAGGGCCAGGTGCACGGCGGCATAGCCCAGGGCATCGCGCAGGCGCTGTACGAGGACGGCGTGTACGACGACGAGGGCAACCTCGTGACCGCCACGCTGGCCGACTACCTGGTTCCGTCCGCGGCGGACCTGCCGTCGTACCGGACCGAGCGGACCTCCAGCCCGGCCAGCAACAGGCTCGGCGTCAAGGGCGTCGGCGAGGCCGGCACGATCGCGTCGACCCCTGCCGTAGTCAACGCCATCATCGACGCGCTGCGGCCATTCGGAGTGGATGACATCACCATGCCGTGCACGCCCGAGCGGGTGTGGCGGGCCGTCCAGGCAGGAAGCGACAGCAACGGAGGCGCGGCATGATCCCGCCCAAGTTTGAGTATGTCCGGCCATCCTCGGTCGCGGACGCCGTCCGCGCGCTGGCTGACGGCGGCGACGACGCCAAGGTCATCGCCGGCGGGCAGAGCCTGCTTCCGCTGCTGCGGCTCCGGCTCGCCTACCCCGAGCTACTGGTCGACATCGGCGGCCTGGACGAGCTGCGGGGCGTCACCGACGCCGGGGACGCCCTCGTCATCGGCGCGCGCACCACGCACTATCAGGTGGTGCACGACCCGCTGATCGCCGAGCACTGCGGCCTGCTGGCGCAGGCCGCCAGCACGGTCGCCGACCCCGCGGTCCGCCATCGCGGCACGTTCGGCGGGTCGCTCGCGCACGCCGACCCGGCAGGCGACCTGCCCGCCGTGGCGCTGGCACTGGACGCGACGATGCTGGTCAGCGGCCCGTCCGGGGACCGGGAGATCCCGGCTTCTGAGTTCTTCCTCGATTACCTGACGACTGCCCTGCAACCGGGCGAAATCCTCACCGGCGTGCGGGTACCCAAGCTAGGGAAGGACTGGGGCTATCGTTATGAGAAGTTCCACCGGACCGCGCAGGCGTGGGCAATCGTCGGCGTCGCGGCACTGGCGAGGCGCTCCAACGGCCAGGTAGCCGAGGCCAGGGTTGGGCTAACCAACATGGGCCCGGTACCTGTACGGGCATCCGCCGTCGAGGCGGCGGCCGCCGGAGCGCAGGCGAGCGCCGAGGCACTTACGGCTGCCGCGGCTGCCGCGGCCGAGGGAACTAACCCGCCTGCGGACCTGCACGGGCAGCCCGATTACCGGAGCCACCTCGCGCGGGTGCTGACCGGGCGGGCCCTGGCAGCTGCGGCGGGAGTCTGATTCATGGAGCTTGAGCACTCATTCTCAGTGCCAGTCCCCGAGGACCGGGCATGGGAAGTGCTCCTCGATGTGGAGCGGGTGGCGCCCTGCATGCCGGGCGCCACCCTGACATCTGTTGAGGGCGACGAGATCCAGGGCTCGATCAAGGTCAAGGTCGGGCCGATCAACATGGTGTACAAGGGCACGGCGCGCTTTACCGAGCGCGACCCCGCGGCTCACGTCATCACGCTGGAAGCGTCCGGCAAGGAGACCCGCGGCGCAGGCACCGCGTCGGCGAAGGTCCGCTCGACGCTGGACGGCAACGGCGACCAGACGCACGTGACCGTGCACACCTCGCTGAACGTGACCGGCAAGCCGGCGCAGTTCGGGCGCGGCGTCATGAACGAGGTTGGCGGCAGGCTGATCGGCATCTTCGCCGACAACCTTGCCTCGATGCTGGCGGCGGACGCCGGTTCCGGTGCCGAGGAGGCTGACGAGGACGAGGCACCGGAGGTATCAGGGAGCGGGGTAGAGCCCGCCGCGGTCGGCGCAGAGGAATTGCTGCCCATCGACGTGCTGAACCTGCCGCCGAGGGCGTGGAACAGCCTGCGTAAGGAGGGCATCCAGACCATCGCCGACCTGACGAAGCGCACCCCGGAGCAACTGCTGGCCATCGGCAACATCGGCCCGGCATCGCTGGCCGAGATCAATGCCCGGCTGGCAGACCGCGGCCTGTCGCTCGCCACGGCCGGGACCGACACCGGCGGCGAGACGGATTCGGCTGCGGCGGCTGGCACGGAGCCGGCCGCAGGCGCCGAGCCTGCCGCAGGCGCTGAGCCTGTCGCGGCTGTGCCCGCAGCCCGGCCTGGCCCGGACGACGCGCTCGCATCCGCTCCGTCCGCTCCGGTCGGCCGTCACGCCGCAGCGGAGAAGGCCGCTGCCAACGGCGGCACCACCGCCCCGCGTCAGGCCCCCGCCTGGCAGCCGCCAGAGGATGACGCCATCGACCTGCTCGGCGTGGCGGGCCTGCCGGTGCTCAAGCGCGCGCTGCCTGCGGCCGCGGCGGTGCTGGGGCTGATCCTGGTGTTCCTCGGCGTGCGCCGCCGCCGCGCGCGCCGCGGCTGATCCTGGTTCCGCGGGCCGCCGCCGCGCCCGCCCGCGGCTGATCCTGGTTCCGCGCGCCGCGGGCCGCCGCCGCGCGCGCCGCGGCTGAGCACACTACCGCCGCGCCTGCCGCGGCTGAATCTGGTGTTCCTCGGCGTTCGCCGAGCCGCGCGCTCCGCGGCTGAGCGCCCGGTTCACCTCTTCTGCGGCAATTGTTGCCTGCCCTGCGCCTATAGTGCTGTCGGTCGCGGTTACCGACCTCAGGACGGTGCCTGATACCGCTGGGACGGCGCCGATACTGGCTCGCGTGGGCGGACATTTCCGACACCCTGTCAGTTCCAGTCATGATCACGCCGGTTATGCGATGGTTTGTGCGACTGAAACTGTAAGGGTGTCGGAAATGTCCGCAGCGGGATTTTCCGGCCTGGACGCCAGGCCGGGCAGGAATCGGCCCGCCGAACACCCGGTCAC
>DASPWG010000252.1:0-2910 GCA_035621915.1 Streptosporangiaceae bacterium | reverse complement strand
CTGGCGCGGTGAACGCGGTCTCGTTCCTGGCCCTCGGGAAGGTCTTCAGCAGCGTCATCACCGGCAACCTGGTACTGCTCGGGGTCGCGGCGACCAGCCACTCGCCCAGCGAGGCGCTCCACGCCGGCGCGGCGACGGCCGGGTACGCCGCCGGGGTCCTGATCGGAGTTCCGCTCGCCGCCCGGCGTTCTCGTCAGGCCGACACGTGGCCGGCCAGCGTGACGGCCACGCTGGGGGTTGAGCTATGTGTACTGGCCGGTTTTTGTGCCGGGTGGGAGTTGACACATGGCAGCCCGCACGATGGCGGTCAGCTCGCGCTGCTGATCGCGGCCGCGGCGGCCATGGGCATGCAGAGCGCGGCCGTCCGCCGGCTGGGTCAGATGTCGAGCACGTACGTCACCAGCACGCTCCTCGGCGTGCTGGCCGGCCTGGTCGGCGGCGGCAGGCCCGAAGGGCTCGGCCGCAGCATCGGCGTCCTGGCAGCGGTCGTGGTCGGCGCGCTGGCCGGCGGCATCCTGGCCAAGTCGGCCCACGCCTGGCTGCCCGTTGCCGTGCTGCTGCCCCTGGCCGTAGTGGTCGCCGGGTCGGCCGCGGCGTCCTGGCACCACCGCCAGAGGTGACCGTGGTCCTGGGTTAGAGGACGCCGCGTCGCCGTAGCAGCAGGTAGGCCACCCAGCCTGCGGGAATCGGCAGCCAGAAGGTCGCCACGCGGAACAGGAGCACCGCGGGGATCGCTTCGTGCGCAGGAATCCCGATGGCTGTCAGCCCGGCCGCAAGCACGGCCTCGACGCCGCCGATCCCTCCGGGCGTCGGGGCAGCCGATCCCACCGCGTTGCCCGCCAGGTAGACGACCGCGGCCGGCAGAATGGCCGGCTGGGCGCCGACGGCCCGCAGCGCGGCGATGAACGCGACCAGGTAGGCAGCGGTGAGCAACAGGTTGGCGCTGGTGCCGATCGCGAGCCGCAGCGGGTGGGAGAGGGCATCGACCAGCCTGGGCCCGACGCTGCGCAGGCGCGGCCACACGATTTCGGTCAGCCTGGCGCGAGTCTGCGGCACGGCCAGCAGGATGATGATGACGGCGGCGATGGCCGCGAGGCCGATAAGCACGTCGGTGCCTGGTGCGATCTTGAAACGGCTAAGCCCGGAGCCGGTGAGCAGCGCAAAGATGATCAGCAGCAGCACCGTCGTCACGATGTTCACCACCTGTGACAATGTCACGGCCGCGGCGATGGAGCTCTCGTCGACGTCCTGGCTGTGCAGGTAGCGGGCGTTGACCGCCACATGGCCGACGGTCGGTGGCATCACCACCCCGACGAACGCCGTGGACAGCTGGACGCCGAAGCCACGGATGATCGAGAGGCGCTTGGGCACGAACGCGGCCAGGTTCTCGGCGGCGCCCAGGTAGGTGACCGCCGAGCCGAGGACCGCCACCGCAAACCAGCCGAGATTGGCGTGGCTGAGCGTGCCGAGGATGTCCGCGCCGGAGAACTCGCCGATCAGCAGGTAGCCGGCGACGGTGAGGGCGACCGCACTGGCGACGGTACGCCAGCGAAAGCGCTCGAGCCGGGCAGTCGGCACCGCGGCGCCGGGCCCGAGAAGCTCGCTGCGTACCTCGTTCAGGGATGCCTGGCTGGCGCGCATCGCCCGCCATCCCCAGGTCGCCAGGGCGCCCGGTTGCAGGACGGCCGCGACGGCCCGGTAGTCGACGGTCCCGTATCCGTCCCGCAGGGCCCTGATGGCGCCCTGCGCACCGAGTGCCGGGGCCAGGGTGGCCAGGGCCTGGGCCAGGTCAAGGCGGCGGGCTAGTTCACTCGCGGCGGGCACCGACGCGTCGAGCGAGCGGAAACCGGCCGACTTCTGCGACACAAACAGGTTCTCCGCCCGCAGGTCGCGGTGGGCGATGCCCGCGCGGTGCAGGGCGCGCAGCGAGGCGAACAGCGATGCCGCATCCGGGACGGTCAGGGTGCCGTCGAGCGGAGCCCCGGACGGCACGGTCGTGAGGAGCACCAGGATCTCGCCGGGCATCTGGCCGAACAGCAGCACCGCGGGGCAGGGCACGCTGGCCTGCCGGGCCAGGGTGCAGGCCAGCGCGACCTGCTCGAGCTGCGCCCGAGAGCTGATCGCGATGTGGCCCGCGACCGCGGGCTCTAGCCGGGCCAGCGCCCACAGCCGCCGCGCCAGGCCCGATCCCCGGGTGTCACGGCCGTACAGGCGCACCTGGATCTGGGTGCCATCGTTCAGCGTGCCTTCCAACCGCGCGCGGCGGTCCGGGGCCAGCGCGCGGACTGCTGCGCCCTGACTCCTGAGCCAGGCCACGAGTTCGGCGGGACCCGGCAGCACCGACGCGGCGCCGAGCAGCCAGCGCACCAGCCATCCGGCCGACACCCCGCCGAAGAACACGAGCACCACGGCGAACGGGGTGAGGGCTCCCACGGCCAGGCCGCTGATCAGCAACCCCACAACCGCCCAGAGCAACCAGCGCGACCAGTGCGAGCGCCGGATCAGGTCGGTCCCCACCACGAACGCGACGAACGCGGTGTCCACCACGAAGATGGAGGGATTGCTGCCATGCAGCACGGCCCGCTGGACCGTGCCGTGCTCGGCCCGCCACACGGCCGCCGCGGCCACGGCGGCCGCGGCGCCGGTGAATCCTGCCACGGCCGCGTTGCGCGCGTCCCGCCACTGGCGGCGGACCAGCACCACCAGGGCGACGACGGCCAGCGCGAAACACACAACGCCGGACGCCACTTCGGCCGCGAACGACAGCCAGCGAGGGATGTGATGTACCCAGGCCGAGACGTCGTCGGCCAGCTCCGTGCTGCCCAGCGGAAGAGCCCGGATAGAGCCGAGCACCACCGCGACGATCGCGAGCGAGAGCAGCGCGAACAGCAAGTCGGCCGGGCGGCGCAC
>DASPWG010000251.1:0-14426 GCA_035621915.1 Streptosporangiaceae bacterium | reverse complement strand
GCTGGCGCCTTGCTGCGCCTGATCACCATGCTGGGGTTCCCGCCCGCCATCTGGTACGGCGGCGACTCGGTCTCGTATGTCAGCTCGGGCCTGCACTTATGGCCGGGGACATCCAGGGAGTCGGGCTACGGCGTCTTCCTCGGCCTGCTGCAGCCATTCCACAGCTTCGTGCTGGTGACCTTGGTTCAGCACCTGAGCGGGCTGGCAGTCGGCCTGATGATCTACTCCCTGTTGCGCAGCCGGTACCTGCTGCCCTCCTGGGGGGCGACGCTGGCCACCGTCCCGGCCCTGCTTGACCCGTACGTAATCCAGCTTGAGCAGGAGATCCTGGCAGACTGCCTGTTCACGTTCATGTGCGTGGCGGCCCTGATCCTGAGCCTGCGCTGGCCCGGCAGCGAACGGCCCTGGTGGTCGATGCCGGCAGCCGCGATGCTGCTCGGCGTGGCGGCCGCCTTCTGGCCGGTCGGCCTGCCACTGCTGATCGTGCTGCTGGTCTTCCTGGCGACCCGCTGGGTCGGCTGGCGCACGCTGATGCTGACCGTGCTGGCTGGCGCCCTGCCGCTGGTGGCCTACCTTGGCTGGTTCGATGCCAGGTACAACCAGCTGGCCTTCAACGACAGCGACGGCGTCTTCCTGTGGTCACGAACCATGAGCTTCGCCGAGTGCTCGATCATCAAGCCGCCGGCCGACCTGCGGCCGCTGTGTCCCACCGGGG
This sequence comes from Streptosporangiaceae bacterium, assembly GCA_035621915.1. Lineage (GTDB taxonomy): Bacteria > Actinomycetota > Actinomycetes > Streptosporangiales > Streptosporangiaceae > JAJYUU01. The sequence goes on along the minus strand of DASPWG010000251.1, from coordinate 13,711 downwards.
CTCCGTCGAGCAGGCAGGCCGCGCCGTTTTATATCTGGGACAGCGACTCCCTGCTGTACAGCGTCGGCTCGGGCATCGACGAGTTCACCAGGGAGCGCAACTCGCTGGCCGAGAAATTCGCGATCAAGGCCATCGAGGCACAGCCGCTGGCCTACGCCAACGTGGTAGTGCGCGGGTGGCTGCTGAGCTACTCCTGGAACCGGCCGGACGTGCCGAGCGCCGGGCTGGCCCGGCGATACCAGTTCAGCGACGCCACCCAGAGCCAGAACACGCTCGACTCCGGCGTCTCCCAGGCCCGCCCGCTAAGCGAGGTACAGCGGCAGTACACCGGCGGTCAGACCGCGGCCACCAGAAAAGTCCAGCCATTCGCCAGCATCATGATCGGCTACCAGCGCTATATCTACGTGCGCGGGACGATGCTCGGGCTGCTCATGCTCATCGGCATGGGCGGGATCGTGCGGAGCTGGCTGGGCGGCGGCCTGCGGCGGCGGCGCGACTGGGGCGGCCCCGCACTGCTCCCGTTCGCGGCGGCACTGACCATGGAGATAGTCCCGCCGCTGACGGCGGACTTCTCGCTGCGGTACGTGGTGCCGACGATCCCCGTCATCTGCCTGACCGCGGCGCTGGCGCTCGCCAGGCCGCTTGGCTGGCGGCCGCTCCGTCCGGTGCGCAGGCCGGCGCTCGCCTCGGCACCGCCCCGCATCCGCGAGCTGGCGTCGGCCCGGCCTGCCGAGGCCATCACCGGCAGTGCCGGCGAAAGCACTGACCAGGGCGGTAACACCACATCGTGATCGGATGAACGCGCTGCGGTAGCAGCTTCGGCCCGTCTACACTGCCAACTCCGGTTACAGTCGTAAGTACTATGACCGAGTCTGGCGCCCCGCTTCCGCCGCTATCCCGGTACGCCATAATGGTGGATGTCGGCTATATCTACGCATCCGCCGGCGAGCTGCTGTTCAACGCGGCATCGCGGCGCGAGTACAGGGTCGATGCGGACAAGCTCATCCAGGCGCTGACAAGGCAGGCCGAGGAGCAGGTCAGGGGCGAGTTGCTGCGGGTCTACTGGTATGACGCGGCACGCGACCGGGTCCCCACCATCGATCAGCGCGTCATCGCCCAGATGCCGATGGTCAAGCTGCGCCTCGGCAACCTCAACGCGCGCGGCCAGCAGAAGGGCGTGGACGCCCAGATCCGGGCCGACATGGAGGCGCTGGCCAGGCACCGGGCGATCACGGACGCGATCCTGGTGGCCGGCGACGAGGACATGGTTCCCGCCGTCGAGGCCGCCCAGGCCTACGGCGTGCGGGTGCACCTGTGGGGCGTTGAGCCGCCATACGGGACGAACCAGGCCGAGCGGCTGGTCTGGGAGTCTGACACCGTCGACGTCCTCGAGCGGTCGTTCGTCGAGCCCTACTTCTCGCGCCAGCTGACTCCGGAGCACGAGCCGGCCTCGTCGGTCGCCTCGGTGGTGGCAGCCGCCGAAGTCACGCTCGTGCGGGCCGGTCACTCCGTGCCGACCCAGGCCGTGCGCGGTGCGCCCTCCCCCGCCCAGGTGTTCGGCGACCGGCCCTCCCGGCCGATGTCCAGGCCGCTGCCAACTGTCTCGGCCGGCCGGCTTGGCCCGGATCGCGAGCGGGTCGAGGAAGCCGGCGAGTTCGTGGCGCAGAAGTGGATCCTGGCCCGCGGCGAGGACAACATCCGCGACCTGCTGCCTGGCCCGATCCTGCCGCCCGTGATCGACAAGGAACTGCTAGTCGACGCGGAGAAGGAGCTTGGCCTGTCGCTGCGCGCCTACCAGGAGGCCAGGGAGTGGCTGCGTGATGCCTTCTGGGATAGAGTGCACCGCCAGTTCGGCATCGGAGTCGGCAAGTCGAAGGGCTAGCAGGGCAGGGTTAAGGTGCCAGCGGATTCTGGATCAGGCGCGCCGCCCGTTCCGGTGCTGTCAGTGGTCGCCGGAAGGCCCACGGACGCGGAACTGGCCGCGGTGGTCGTCGTGCTCAGCGCCAGGGCAGCGCAGTCCCCGGTACCAGGTCCGGCCAGGCGGCCTGCCCGGTCACTGTGGTCGTCCAGGCAGCGCCAGCTTCGGCCCCAGCTCACTGCGGGTCCAGGAGCCTGGCGTGCCAGCGGCCTGCCTGAGTAGCTGTCGCAACTTGTGACCTTTCCGACAGGCCCAGCGAAGTATCAGGCCGACGTGCTCGCCTTTGTCCGGCCCGCTTCTCCTAGACTCCTCACAGTCGAAGGGAGAGAACGCACGTGCGCAAGGTCCTGATCGCCAACCGCGGCGAGATCGCGGTCCGGATAGTGCGGGCCTGCCGTGACGCCGGGCTGGCCAGCGTGGCCGTCTACGGTGCCGCCGACCTGGACGCGCTGCACGTCTCGATGGCCGACGAGGCCTACGCTCTCGGCGGCCTGACCGCCGCCGACAGCTACCTGGACATCGGCAAGATCCTCAAGGCCGCCGCGGACAGCGGCGCAGACGCCGTGCACCCCGGCTACGGCTTCCTCGCCGAGAACGCCGAATTCGCCCGCGCGGTCATCGACGCCGGGCTGACCTGGATCGGGCCGCCGCCGGCCGCCATCGACGCGCTCGGGGACAAGGTCCGCGCCCGGCACATCGCCAAGCAGGTGGGCGCGCCGCTGGCGCCGGGCACCGACGGGCCCGTCAGCGACGCCGGCGAGGCCGAGGCGTTCGCCGCCGAGTATGGCCTGCCCATCGCGATCAAGGCCGCATTCGGCGGCGGCGGGCGCGGCCTGAAGGTCGCCAGGACCATGGCGGAAATTCCCGAGCAATTCGAGTCCGCGGTACGCGAGGCAGTCGCCGCCTTCGGCCGGGGCGAGTGCTTCGTCGAGCGCTACCTGGACCGGCCGCGACACGTCGAGACGCAGTGCCTGGCTGACGCGTACGGCAACGTGGTGATCGTGTCCACCAGGGACTGCTCGCTGCAGCGGCGGCACCAGAAGCTGGTCGAGGAGGCACCCGCCCCGTTCCTGTCCGCCGAGCAGGACAAGCAGCTCAGGACAGCCTCCGCCGACATCCTGCGCGCGGCAGGCTACGCGGGCGCCGGCACCTGCGAGTTCCTGATCGGGCAAGACGGGACTATCTCGTTCCTTGAAGTCAACACGCGGCTGCAGGTAGAGCACCCCGTCACCGAGGAGGTCAGCGGTATCGACCTGGTGCGGGAGATGTTCCGCATCGCCGACGGCGAGGCGCTCAGCTTCACCGACCCTGAGCTGCGCGGTCACTCGATCGAGTTCCGGATAAACGCCGAGGACCCTGGCCGGAACTTCCTGCCCGCCCCCGGCACGATCACCGGCTGGCGGCAGCCCTCCGGGCCCGGCGTCCGGCTCGATGCCGGCTATGTGGCCGGCCAGACGGTACCGCAGGCGTTCGACTCCCTCATTGCCAAGCTCATCGTTACCGGAGCGAGCCGGGAGCAGGCCCTGGAGCGGGCCCGGCGGGCGCTGGCCGAGTTCGAGATCGACGGCATGCCCACCGTGCTGCCGTTCCACCGCGCGGTGGTCGACGACCCGGCCTTCACGCAGGCGCCGCTGCGGGTCCATACCCGGTGGATCGAGACCGAGTTCTCCGCGCAGATACCGCCGTACGCGGGCACCGCCGGCGCTCAGCCCGAGGACGGCGAGGCCGCGCGGGAGCGGATCACCGTCGAGGTGGGCGGCAAGCGGCTGGAGGTCACCGTCCCGGCCGGCTTCGGCGCCGGCCAGGGCGGACGACCCGAGGGAACGGGCCGCGAAGCGCGAGGCAGCGGACGCCGCGGCGGCTCAGGCGAACGCCGCGGCGGCACGGCCGGCGGGAAGGCCACCGGCGACGAGCTGGTCAGCCCCATGCAGGGCACGATCGTGAAGATCGTGGCAGCCGACGGCGCGGAGGTCGCGGCCGGCGACACCATCGTGGTCCTGGAGGCCATGAAGATGGAGCAGCCGCTGGCCGCGCACAAGCCAGGCACGGTGACCGGACTGAGCGTGCAGGTCGGTCAGACGGTTCCGGCTGGCGCCGTCATCTGCCAGCTCAAGTGAATGGCCAGGCTCGCAGGGGACCCGGGCATCGGCCGCTGGCTGCGGTTCGCGATCGGCTTCCGGCTGCCCCCGGACAACATCGACTGGGTGCGGCATGAGCTGACCGACGCCGGCTGGCGCAGTCGCACCGTGCTGCGGCACCTGGCGATCATCCTGCCGATCTGCGCCGTCGTCGCGCTGCTGCTGCTGACGCTGTCCCCGGCACCGGCGTGGCTGGCAGTGATGATGGTGGTGCTGATCCTGTCGGGGAGCGTGTTCACCACCGCCGCCTACGCCGACGACATCAGGGCCAGCCGACTGCGCCAGCACGGCCTTGACGTCCCCGACGATCCCGACCTCGGCCACCCCACCCATTAAGGCCTAAGCTGGCCCCGGCGCCGCCGACGGAAGGAGTGGGCCGATGCCAGCCCGCCGACCCGAGGACGACCCGCGCCACCCGCGCGAAGCACCAGAAACAGGCCCGCCGGAAGCGCCCGAGATAGCCCCGCGCGAAGCGCATGAGATAGCCCCGCGCGAAGCGCATGAGATAGCACTGTGCGGGCCGGATGACATCGAGGTCGAGGTTCGCTGGGCACGGGATGGCACTGCGCTGCGCGGCCAGCTAGTGGCAAGGAACATCGGCGGCCGTGCCTGCCGGCTGGCGGGCAAGCCAACCGTGACCCCGCTGGCGGCCGACGGCACGCCGCTGCCGGTGCAGACGGTCATCACCCTGGAGATGATGCAGCCGGGATATGCGCTCCTGCAGCCCGGCGACGTGGCGACGTCGCGCATCTCCTGGAATAGCTGGTGCGGGCAGCCGGTGTCCGACCGGGCGGTGGCGGACTGGAATAGCGGGTCGGCAGTGGTGCCCGTGCACGGCCCGGTGCAACCGGGCTGCGACCAGGCACAGCGCGCTCAGATGACCTCGTACTGGTTCTTCCTCGAGACCCCGGCCGGGCTGGCCTAGATGTCCAGGCCCTCAGCGGGCTGCATGAGCTTGCGCGCGGCCTCGGTCAGGCTGCCCGACAGCGACGGGTAGACCGCGAACGTCTGGGCGATCTGGTCGACCGTGAGCGATCGCTCGACCGCGAGCGAGATGGCCAGGATCAGCTCGCTGGCCCACGGCGCGACCACCACTCCGCCCAGCACCACCCCGGTGCTGCGCCGGGCGAAGAGCTTGACGAAGCCGTCCCTGAACCCCTGCATCTTGGCCCTGGCGTTGGTAGCCAGCGGCAGCTTCACGATGACCGCGTCGGCGCTCTCGCCGGAAACGACAGCCCGCTCGGACAGCCCCACGGTGGCAATCTCCGGCTCGGTGAAGATGGTCGCGGCTACGTGGCTGAGCCGGAGCGGCTTGACGGCCTCGCCCAGAGCGTGCCACATCGCGATCCGCCCCTGCATCGCCGCGACCGAGGCCAGCATGAGCACACCGGTGCAGTCCCCTGCGGCGTACACGCCGGGTGCCGAGGTCCTGGACACCTTGTCGACGATGACGAATCCATGCTGGTCCACCCCGATCCCCGCCTCGGCCAGCCCGAGGCCGGTCGTATTGGGGACCATGCCCACCGTCAGCAGGCAGTGCGAGCCGCGCACGGTCCTGCCGTCCTGCAGCGTGACAGCCACGCCGTCCGGCGTCCGGCGAACTGCGCTGGCACGGGACCGGCTGAGGACCACCATGCCGCGCCGACGGAAGACGTCCTCCACCACCATGGCCGCGTCCGCGTCCTCGTGCGGCAGCACCCTGTCCCTGGAGGAGATCAGCGTGACCTGCGAGCCGAGCGCCTGGTAGGCGCTGGCGAACTCGGCGCCAGTCACTCCTGACCCGACCACGATCAGCTCTGGCGGCAGCTCCGGCAGGTCGTATAGCTGCCGCCAAGTCAGGATCCGCTCGCCGTCCGGCTCCGCGCCAGGCAGGATCCTGGGCTGCGCGCCGGTGGCGATCAGCACCGCATCGGCCTCGATCTGGCTGTCGCCCGCCACGACGGTCCGCGGACCCGCGAGCCTGCCCGGCCCGGCGATGACCTTCACGCCCTCCGCCGACAGCCTGGCAGCCACATCGGCCGACTGCGCGCGCGCCAGCGCCAGGACTCGGGCGTGCAATCGGGGCGCATCGACCCGCGCCAGCTCGTTTCCATCCTTATGCAGCTGGATGCCGAGAGCGGCCGAGCCCTGGAGGGCCGCCATCATCCCGGACGTGGCAATGAGCGTCTTGGACGGAACGCAGTCGGTCAGCACGCACGCGCCGCCCAGGCCGTCCCGTTCCACCACGGTGACCTCGGCCCCAAGCTGCGCGGCGACCAGGGCGGCCTCGTAGCCCCCTGGGCCGCCTCCGATGATGGCGATCCTCGCCCGCGGCTGGCTCACGTTTTCCCATTCTGGCGCATCCGGCCGCAGCCAGGGTGACCTGGCCCGCGCCACGGCCCGGCCGGGACCGCGGGGCCGGCCTGCGGCGATCATCCCCCGCGCGCCGCGGCAATGCTCGTACGCTTGTAAACCGTGCCGATGTACGCCGCCTACGGCAGCAACATGGATCCCGCGCAGATGGCGCAGCGATGCCCGCACTCGCCATCGCAGGGCACCGGCTGGCTGCTGGACTGGCGGCTGACGTTCGGCGGCGAGGACCTGGGCTGGGAAGGCGCGCTCGCCACGGTGGTGGAGGCCAGGGGCGAGCAGGTTTTCGTCGTGCTGTACGAGGTCAGCGAGGCCGACGAGGAGGAGCTCGACCGCTGGGACGGGGCCACGCTGGGTTATTACCGCAAGTCGAAGGTCCGCGTCGCGACACTCGAGGGCGACGTGGTCGCCTGGCTGTACGTGCTCAACGACTACGAAGGCGGCCTGCCCTCGGCGCGCTACCTGGGCATCCTGGCCGACGCCGCCGAGTCTGCCGGCGCCCCCGCCGACTACGTGGCATGGCTGCGCGAGCGCCCCTGCAGCTCGGTCGGGGGGTAGCGGCCTAAGCGGTCTGCCCGGCCTTGTCGAGGCCGGCGATCCAGTCGGCGACCGTCGTGACGTCCGCCTGGCGGGGGAACACCTTCTGGGTGAGGACCTGATGCACCTCCGCGTCCGCGTCCAGGCAGCCGTCGGCCAGGACGGTGAGCCGGTAGTCAAGGTCGGCGGCCTGGCGCAGGGTGGACAGCACCACGCCGCTGGTCGCGATGCCGCTGAGCACCAGGCTCTCGACTCCTCCCGCGCGCAGCAGCACTTCCAGGTCACTGCCGGTGAAGGCCGATACCCGCAGCTTGGTCACCACCAGGTCGCCGGGCGCGGGCGCGATCGCGGGATGAATGGCGGTGCCGGCATCGCCGCCGGTGAACCGCCCGGTTCCCGCCACCGCCGAGAAGCTCTTGTTCCGCTCGCTGACCTCGGGGTAGCCGGGCCGGAAGCCGACGGTCACGTAGATGACCCTGACTCCGGCGGTGCGCGCGGCGCTGGCGGCGTCCGCAAGGCGGGCCAGGTACGTGTCGTCGGTGGCGTAGCGGTCCACGATCCCCTGTTGCACGTCCATGATCAGCAGGGCGGTCGAGGTCATGCGGCCACCTTAGCGCCGGTGCTCCGCTCAGCTGTCCGCCGCGTATGCTCGCGCGGCTGGCACTGCCGCGCCCGGCAGGAATCCGGTGATGCGGGCTCGCAGGCTCGCCGGATCCAGTCCGTGAGCGGCCTCGTGCTCTTCCGGAGTGCCGTAACGGCGCAGCTCCTGCGTCCCGACTCCGAGGCCAAGCACCCGGTGCGGGATGGCGGCGAGGGCCTCCGCGGCGAACCGCACCGACGTCCCGGCCAGGTACGGCTCGACGATGACCACCTCCGGCCGGGTCAGCGTCGCCCGCAGCGTCGTCTCGTCGAACGGGCGGATGGTCGCGGCGTACAGCACGGTCACGTCCAGGTCCGCGGTCGCCGCCAGCACGCTGTCCGCCAGCGGGCCCACGGCGATGACCGTCCCGGCCCCGCCGGTCCTGACGACCGTGAACCTGCCGGGCACGACCGGGAACGGCGCGGCGTTGGCCCGCAGCGCCAGGCGCAGGTATACCGGCCCAGCAGCGGCGACCGCGTCGCGCAGCAGCAGCTCGGCCTCGTCCGGGTGGCCGGGGACGTGCACGGTCCAGCCGGGCAGGGTATCGAGCAGCGCGACGTCGCCTGGCGCTAGGTGGGTGCGGCCGTAGAACGGGTAGTCGTAGGAGCCCCCGGCGCTGACCAGCACGGCCGCTACGCCCTGGTGCACGATGTCGAGCTTGATCTGCTCGAACGGGCGCTCCACCAGGAACGGGGCGAACGTGTGCGCGACCGGGCGCAGGCCGGCGAGGGCCAGCCCGCTGCTGACGCCGATCATCAGCTGCTCGCGGATGCCCAGGTTGATGACGCGGCCGGGATGCCGCTGCCTGGCGGGCTCGAAGGCGTCGGCGCCAATGTCGGCCAGCACGACCACGACCCGTGGATCTTGGTCGAGCAGCTCGCTGGTGACGCTCTCGAACCGCTCTCGCATGGTGTCCACTACGGCTCCTCAGGCGGGACTGATGTCGGCGACGACGGCGAGCGGGGCACCCGGATGCGGAGCGCCGAGCGCGGCGGCGAGGGCCGCGTGGTCCCGGCCGCCCACGCGCGCGGCCGACCAGCCCTCCACGGCGAACCTGGCCTCGGCGCCGCCCGGCCAGCCGTAGCTGGAACTGTGGTTGTCGACGAGCACGACCGTCAGCCGGTCCAGGCCTGCCCGCCCGGCGAACGCGATGGCCTCGTGGTTGGAGCCCTCGTCCAGCTCCCCGTCGCCGACCAGGACGAAGACCCTGGCGGTGTCCTGGCCGCGGGCCCGCAGTCCGAGCGCCACGCCGACGGCGATCGGCAGCCCGTGGCCGAGCGAGCCGCTGGCGATCTCGACGCCGCGGATCAGGTTGCGGTCCGGATGGTGCCCGAGCACCGAGCCGAAGCTCCCGAAGCCGGGCAGGTCGGCCAGGTCGATGAAGCCCTTGGCGGCCAGCACCGCGTAGAACGCCTTGGGCGAGTGCCCCTTGGACAGCAGGAACCGGTCCCGGTCGTCGTCCTCGGCCGTCTGCGGGCTGACCCGCAGCACCTGGTCGTACAGCACCCACAGCACGTCGAGCGTGGAGGCGGCCGAGTGGTCGTGCTTGGCGTCCCCGCTCATCGCGGCCATGAGCTGCGGCAGGTCGGAGAATCCGAGGCGGCCATTCGATGTCGCGTTAACCATGATGGAGAGGTTGCAACTTAAAGTGAGCTTTAAGTCAAGTCGGCACGCGGAGTAGCCTTGGCGGCATGTCAGCAGCGCCCGCCCAGCCCGCATTCCTGACCATTTCCGAGCTGTCCGCCCGCAGCGGTGCGGCGGCGTCGGCACTGCGTTTCTACGAGAGCCTCGGACTGATCTCGGCCAGCCGGACCGCGGGCAATCAGCGGCGCTATCCGCGGCACACGCTGCGCCGGGTGGCGTTCATCAAGGCGGGGCGCAGGCTTGGCCTCGAGCTGCGGGAGATCCGGGCGAGCCTGGCCCTGCTGCCCGCCGACCGCGCGCCCACCAGGAAGGAGTGGAGCCGCGCCGCCCGCGCGTGGCAGGCCAGAATCGACGCCAAGGTCGCCGAGCTGCAGCTGCTCTCGGCGACCCTGGACAGCTGCATCGGCTGCGGCTGCCTGTCGCTGCGCAGGTGCGCGCTGTATAACCCGGCGGACGCCGCGGCGAGCCTCGGCCAGGGCGCCCGCTGGCTGCTCGGCGACCAGCCGGAAGCGTCCTGAGATACGGCGTTACCTGGCCAGCATCGCGACCAGCAGCAGCACGCCGGGAACGACGACGGCCGCCACGGGCAGCCAGGTCCAGCGGCTGCTCAGGACCCCGCCAATGCCGGCCCGCTCGCGCGCGGCGGCGGCCCTGCGGCCAAGCTCGGCAGCCATGATCTTGCTGGGGTGCTGCTTGACGAGCGCGGTGGCCTCGGCCGGCGCCCTGCCGCTCATCCGCTTGGGCACGAAGACGTCGCGCTGGATCTGCATCCGCGCCGCGGACCTGCGCCGCGAGTAGAGAGCCCAGCTGTAGATGGTCTTCGGCTTCTGCGGCGCTGGCCGCAGGCAGCTGAACTCCACCGAGTCGCCCAGGTAAATGCCTTCGAGGGCGCCCCAGGGGGTGCGGTGCCGGCGCAGCGGGTTGACGATCGTAACGCCGCCCTCGTCGCTTTCCACCCGCGCGTGCAGCGTGCAGGCGTACATCACGCCGGTGATGAAGGCGATCAGGGCGATGCCGCGCAGCGAGTGGATGTTGATGCCATCGGTCACCAGGTAGAACAGGTTGGCCAGGGCGAAGGCGATCCAGACCCACCACAGCACCAGCGGCGCCGGGTGGCGGTAGACGGTCACGCCGTTGGCCTTGTCCTTCCACAGCGACCGAGGGCCGGGCGCACCGGGGGTGCCTCCAGGCGCGCCGGGGGTTCCTCCAGGCGCGCCGACAGTACCGCCGGGGGCTCCGAGGGTGCTGCCGGGCGGGCCTGCCGCCGGCTTGGCCGGAGTCGGCTGGTCGCTCATCGGCCGCGGCTGAGTTGACACGGGGCAAGGCTCCAGTGGGGCATGAGGTCAGGCGGCCGTCGTTGGCGGCCCGGCTACTACTGTATGCGCACCGCGGCTGGCCGCGGAAAACGCTCCGGGCTCGCCGAAAGGGACAAACCACAGATATGGGGCTGGCCTGCCGACCTCCAGCCCAGGGGTGAGTACTCTCGGTTTGCCTATAGCCAAACCGAGAGTACTCACCTCGGTCGGCCAGCAGCATCGGCCCGAATCGAGCCGTCGGGCCGCAGTGAGGCGCCGCGACGTCAGGCCAGGGCGGCCCGCGTCATCCGGTCCCGGTTCTCGGCGGCACCGGGAACCGCGTCGGTCGCGATCGTCCCGCCGGACATGGCGGTGAGCGCGGTGGCGGCCATCAGCCTGATACCCAGGCCAATGGCGCGCTCGTCCACGTCGAAGACAGCCTGATGGATGTCGAAGTCCGTGGCCGAGCCAGGCGTGCGGGTCCCGAGCCTGGCGAGCGCGCCGGGGATCGAGTCCAGGTACCAGGCGAAGTCCTCGCCCCCGAGGCTCTGCGGCGCCGGAGTGATCGAGTCCGGCCCGAGTACCCGGTCAGCGGCGGCCTCGAACATGGCCGTGCAGAGCGCGTCGTTGACGGTAGGCGGCACGTTCCGCTGGTAGCTGATCTCCGGCACGACGCCGTAGGCGCTCGCCACCGACTCCAGCAGCGCCTTGACCATCTCCGGCGCGTCGTGCCAGGCAGTGTCGTCCAGGCAGCGGACGGTGCCCTCGACGACCCCGTCGTCGGGGATCGCATTCGCGGCCGAGCCGGCGCTGACCCGGCCCCACACCAGGCTGAGGCTCGAGCGGGGGTCGACCCGCCTGGACAGCGCGGCAGGAAGCTCAGTGATGATCTTGCCGAGCGCGTACACCAGGTCGGCGGTCAGGTGCGGCCTGGCGGTGTGCCCGCCTGGCCCGGTGACCTTGACCGTGAGCTTGTCACAGGCCGCGGTGATCGGCCCGGTCCTGGTGCCGATCTTCCCGACGTCCAGCCGCGGATCGCAGTGCAGGGCGAAGATCCTGTCCACCGATGCGATGCCGCCGGCCGCCATCACGTCCATCGCGCCGCCCGGCACCTCCTCGGCGGGCTGGAAGATCAGCCGCACCTTGCCCGGCAGCGCGCCCGAGGCTGCGACGCGGGCCAGGAACAGGCCCGTTCCCAGCAGGATCGCGGTGTGCACATCGTGCCCGCAGGCGTGGCAGGCGCCCGGGTTGGTGGAGCGGTAGGGCACGTCCTTCTCGTCGTTGATAGGCAGCGCATCGATGTCGGCACGCAGCGCGACGACCGGCTCGTCTGGCGAGGCCGCACCGATGTCCACGGTCAGGCCGGTGCCCTTGGGCAGGATGGCGGGCCGCAGCCCGGCCGCCTCTAGCCGCAGCGCAACCCGCCGCGTCGTCCGGTACTCGTGGTAGCCGGTCTCCGGGTGGGCATGCAGATCTCGCCGGAAATCGATCAGCTCGCACTCGTGCCCGGCAAGGAACGCGTCGAGTTCGCCGTCAAGATCATGCTCTGCCATGCGCTGCCTCCCCGTCGGCAACGAGTTCCCGTATGGCACAGGATCTCCTTGTGGCACTATCCAGCGTGTCCATGTGATCCTCGAACTCACTCCAGTTCACTAGCAAGCCAGACCGTCCCGAGATCCAGGGCTATCTGCAGTGTCCTGCATCCCGGACCGGCCCTTCACACCGTGCCCGCTCCAGAACTGCCCGGAGCCAGGATGGCCCCAGGAATTGCGACAGCAGGCCGCCAGGTCTCCCTAGGTACCGGCTTTCGCGCCGGCGAAACCTCAGCACACGCCACCGCTAACGCGCGGTTCGTGCGCGCGAGCGACCTCCACTGCCTGACAAGCCATTACCGCGAATAATGAGCGCTACTTCGCTTCCCGCCGCTCGCTGACGAGATTGCATCTGTACTGGCCAGCATCGTACCGCTCGCCCGGCGGATTCGCTGACGTTGCAGGATTGTCGAAAGTGCACGGTCAGTAGGTATCCGCCGGCTGGTAGACGCCCCAGACGTCGCGCAGCGCGTCCGAAACCTCCCCCACGGTCGCCAGCGCGCGCAGCGCCTCGCGCAGCGGGTACAGCAGGTTCGCCTCGCCCTGCGCGGCCTGCTTCACCTCGTCCAGCCGGCGGCTGACCTCGCGGTTGTCGCGCCGGCCGCGCAGGTCGGCCAGCCGAGCCGCCTGCTCCCGCTCGATGGCCGGGTCCACCCGCAGCGGCTCGTACGGCTCCTCGTCCGCGCTGACGTAGGCATTGACACCTACGACCTTGCGCTCGCCCGAGTCGATCTCGCGCGCGATCCGGTAAGCGGAGCGCTCGATCTCGGCCTTCTGGAACCCCTGCTCGATGGCCGCGACGGCGCCGCCGAGCTCATCGATCCTGGCCAGCAGCTCGCGGGCCTCGGCCTCGATGCCGTCGGTCAGCGACTCGATCGCGTAGGAGCCGGCCAGCGGGTCCACCGTGGCGGTCAGGTCGGTCTCGCTGGCCAGCACCTGCTGGGTCCGCAGCGCCAGCCGCGCCGCCTTCTGGCTGGGCAGCGCGATCGCCTCGTCGTAGGAGTTGGTGTGCAGGGACTGAGTGCCGCCAAGCACCGCCGCCAGCGCCTGCAGGGTCACCCGCGCCAGGTTCACTTCCGGCTGCTGCGCCGTGAGCTGCACGCCGGCGGTCTGGGTGTGGAAGCGCAGCATCTGCGACTTCGGGTCGCGCGCGCCGAACTCGTCCCGCATGATGTGCGCCCAGAGCCGCCTGGCCGCGCGGAACTTGGCCACTTCCTCGAGCAGCGTCGTCCTGGCCACGAAGAAGAACGAGAGCCGCGGCGCGAACTCGTCGACGGCGAGGCCGGACGCGATGGCCGTCCGCACGTACTCGCGGCCGTTGGCGAGCGTGAACGCGACCTCCTGCACTGGCGAGGCACCGGCCTCGGCCATGTGGTAGCCGGAGATCGAGATGGTATTCCACCGCGGGATCTCGTTGCGGCAGTAGGCGAACGTGTCAGCGACCAGCCGGAGCGAAGGCTGCGGCGGGTAGATGTATGTGCCGCGCGCGATGTACTCCTTCAAAATGTCGTTCTGGATGGTCCCGGTCAGGCGGTCGGGGCTGACGCCCTGCTCCTCCGCCACAAGCTGGTACAGCAGCAGGAGGAGCGCGGCAGGGG
>DASPWG010000250.1:0-17168 GCA_035621915.1 Streptosporangiaceae bacterium | reverse complement strand
ACCAGCACCGACGAGCGCACGGTCATCTGCGTGCTCACCCACGATCCCAAGTTCGACGTGCCGCTGCTCGAGGTGGCGCTGCGCCGCCCGGCGGCCTACATCGGGGCCATGGGCAGCAGGCGCACGCATTCCGATCGCCTGGCGCGGCTGCGGGAGGCCGGCCTTGGCGAGCACGAGCTGGCCAGGCTCCGCTCGCCGATCGGGCTTGACCTCGGCGCGCGCACGCCGGAGGAGACCGCCATCGCGATTGCCGCCGAGCTGATCCAGCTGCGCTGGGGTGGCACCGGGCGCCCGCTGACGCTGACGACCGGCAGGATCCACCACGGCCGGATGCACGCCGACGCCGAACCAGGCTACGAGGCGGACGGGGACGGCGACCTGGCTGACGGCGCTGAGCGCAACGGCCGTGGCCCGGACGCGGCCGAGCGGGCCGACGTGCCGCGCACGCGGACCGGCTGAGCTGTGCCCGCGCGGGTCGCCGGCGTCCTGCTGGCCGCCGGCGACGGCACCCGGCTTGGCCAGCCGAAGGCACTTGTACGGCTAGCCGGCCAGTCGCTGGCCAGCCGGGCCGTTGCCATGCTGCGGGCTGGCGGGGCCGATCCCGTCATCGTGGTGACGGGGGCTGCCGCGGTGGACCTGCCCGATGTCGTCACGGTGCACAATCCGCGCTGGCGCACCGGGATGGGCTCCTCGTTCGCCGCCGGCCTGGCTGCTGTCCCGCCAGGCTGCGCTGCGGCAGTCGTGGCACTGGCCGATCAGCCGCTGGTCGGAGCGGCCTCGGTGCAGCGGCTGATCGCCGCCTTCGCCGCGGGAGCCAGCGTGGCCGTGGCATGTTACGACGGCCAGCCGCGCAACCCCGTGCTGCTCGCCCGCGAGCACTGGCAGGCGGCCGCGGAACTCGCTGTCGGGGACGTGGGCGCCCGGCCGTTCCTGCGCGCTCATCCCGAGCTCGTCACGCCGGTGGAGTGCGGTGACACAGGGCGCCCCGATGACATCGACACGGCTGCGGACCTTGAGCGCGTCGCCGTCCAGCTTGGGCAGGACAGTGCCGTTCCCGATCAGAAGTGAGTCGCGTGCAGGCCCCACTGGTGCGACGCGATGCCGCCGGGAGCGAGCGTCAGCAGGTCGGTTCCGGTCACGAACGCGTTCGGCGGGCAGGTCATGGGCTCGATCGCGACCGCGCGGCGCCGCTGGTCAGGTCCTAGGGGGTCGCCGGTGAAGACCTGCAGCCATCCGTACCCGGAACCAGCCCACAGCGCCACCTCAGCGGACGGGCTGGTGAGCCTGGCCCAGGCGCGACCCGATCCGTCCCTGCGCAGGCCCGTCAGCGCGTGGTCGAGGACAGTGTCACCGATGGTCCGGCCGGCGGTGAAGTCGAAGTCCGTGCCCGCCACGTCCTGCGGCTCGCCCGTGGGGATGCCGCGCTCGTCGGCGGGCAGCCAGCGGTCGGCGGGCAGCAGGAGCGTCCAGTAGTCGACAAGCTCGTCGCCCGCGCGCAGGTACGGGTGCGATCCGGTGCCGTACGGCGCTGGCCGGCTTCCGGCGTTGTGCGCGGTCACTGTCACCTCCAGGCCATCGGCAGCGCTGAGCCGGTAGCGCGCCCGCAGCCGCAGGCAGAACGGATAGCCAGGGCAGCCAAGCAGCCGGAGGCCAAGCTCGGCGTTGTCCTCGCCGACCTCGATCAGCTCCCAGCTCGCGAAGCGAGTCAGGCCGTGGATGGCGTTCCCGCGCGCTGGCTCGGACAGGTCAAGCTGGTAGTCGGCCCCGCCGAAGGTGTACCGGCCGTGGTCGATCCGGTTCGGCCAGGGGACGAGCAGCTCACCGGCCCCGGCAGGCGGCAGCTCGTCGGGCTCGTACTCCCTGATCACCGGCACTCCGCGATAGCGGAGCGCGCGCAGGTTCGCGCCCAGCTCGGTGATCGTCGCATGGTAGTCACCGGCCGCGATCTCATGCTGTGTCCCGGTGAGCACGACGCTCGGCTCGGCCATGGGTCCCTCACTCTGTCAGGTGTTCCAGGCAAGGGTTGGGGGTGCCCCGTAAGCGCCGGCGGGGCTGCTTGGGGAGCGGGGGACCTTCAGCCCCGCCGGCACTTTGCACCCTAGCTGCCACAGCTGTGCACGGGTGCGAAGTTCAGCAACCCCGCAGTCAGTTCTCAGCGACGCAGCCTGGCGGGCGCCTGCTTGGCGGGCAGCGCGGCGGCCCGGCCGCTGGCCGGCGGCGAGACCGCCGGCCAGCAGGTGAGCACGTGAACTAGCTCTCGTGTGCGACGAGGGCCTGCCACGTCGTCAGGCCCACGATGCCGTTCCGCCGGAGGCCGTAGCGCGCCTGAAACTTCAGCACCGCATTCCAGGTCGAGATGCCGAACCGGCCGTCGACAGGGACCTTGTACCGATAAGAGAACCGCAGGTTGGACTGGAGCCCGCGGACGGCCCAGCCGCGCATTCCCCTGTGCAGGGTGATGACCAGCCTGACCCAGGTAGAGGTGCGGACGATGCCGTCGACCGTCAGCCCCCTGGCCCGCTGGAAGTGCCGCACGGCCGCCGTCGTAGTCGGCCCGTATATGCCGTTCGGCACGAGTTTGTAGCCTCTTGCCTTCAGGAGGTACTGGATCGCGACGACCCGCTGGCCCCGGCTGCCTGGCCTGACCACCGGCCAGCCCTTGATCGGAGCGGTGACGTGCGTCACCGACGTCTGGCGCGTGCTGGCCGCGCTGGCTGCCCCTGCCGATACAAGGGCGACCGGGACAGTGGCGATGACCAGGCCGGCTACACCGCACATAACCAGCCTAGTGAGCTTGGGCATACAGATTCCCCCAATCCGCATCGAATGATTGACGATGTGCAGCTCGTGAATTGGCGTGAGTCACGAAGGGACATCTCCGAGGCAGCCAGACGGGATGCCCCTCGAATGCCGGCAACTGCCGGACGCTGCAATCCGAGCAGACATTATCACCGTCACCGAATACCTTCGCTGCGCGCGGCGTCGCTTTGCGTTATCCGCGTGTGTTGGCATCGTGCCTGCTCAAGGCCGCCTACGAGTTAATTCAAGGAAAGGCATCGGACTGGTAATGCCGGTCGCCGGCAAATGCCATGAACACCGGGAGCGCTAAACCTGACTGCCTACATAACTGGCATAGGCCACTATGTTTGCCAGGTAATGCCCGGTCTTAGAATCGAATGAGCCGCCGCATGTAATTAGCCTGAGCGTCGGCCAGCTTGTATAGCCGAACACCCTGCGGGTGGGGAATTTGTCCTTCGGGTACAGGGCCACCGAATACGCCTCGAAGATCGCGGTCCGGCCGGTGCTGAGCCGCACGAAGATCTTGGCTCCGGGGCGCAAGTCGCCCAGGTCGTAGAAGACCGCCGGACCCACGCTGGCGGCGTCGACGTGGCCGAGGATGGCGGCCGCGCCTGGCTGGCCGGGGGCGGGTCCCTTGTCGTACCAGGCCGTCACCATGGGGTTGGTCAGCGGCGGCACCGCGATCGTGCCGTTCGGGTTGAGCCCCAGCGAGATGACCTTCGCGTGCACCTTGATGGACGGGATGTCGATGCTGACCGGGCTGGACCTGGGCAGCCTGTCTGGCCGGTTCCGGCCTGCTCCGGGCGAGTCCGGGTTCGGCTGGCGATCGCTGGCCGCCCAGGCGGGCGGCACTGGCGGGGGTGACCAGCGCAGGGTGTCGTGGCCGACGAAGGCGAGCACGATCCCGGGCAGGATGAGCGCGACTGAGGCGATGTTCAGCCAGTAGGTCCTGAGCACCTGCGCGTCAGGCCTCCCGCGGGCGTGATGGCGCGCTCAGCGGGGCGGGCGCCCTGCTGGCCATCGTTCCCCCCGTGCGCGGAATGCCATGGTGCCGCACTCATTCCCGCCGCCGGGGCGACTATGCCAGGCGGCAGGCGGCCGCTAGGGAAGCGGCCGCAGCGGCGGCAGGTGGCGTCCGGTGGGCTCCAGCGCGCCGTTCCTGACCGCGTCCGCAGCCAGCACGCCGAACAGGTAGAAGCACGCGGCCTCCTCTGTCCGGAAAAACTGCAGCTCATGCCGGTTGCCGTCGGCGGAATGGAAGACCTCGAAGCCGTCCTCGGTCTGCACCAGGCACAGTGCCCCCTCGACCTCCTCGCCGATCGCGTAGGAGTCGACACTGATGGCGGCCAGGCCCGCCAGTTCGCCGAAGAAGCGCTCGGTGGCCAGCCGCCGCCTGGCGGAGCCGCGCGGGCGGGTCGGCGACGAGGTCGTGCGGGCCGCGGCGGGTAGTTCTGTCCGTTCTGCAGGCCCGACCTGCTCAGCCATCGCGCGCGGTTCAGTCCGGCCGCCGGGGGACGCGGCACCGGTGGGCCGCTCGGCGGGAGCGGGCTGGCGGGCCGGGACCGGCTCTGCCACCAGCGCCGTGGCGGACGCGGCCTGCGGTGCGATGGCCGCGCCGTAGCCGGTTCCAGCGGCCGGCGCAGGGCCCTGCGCCACGGTCGGCTCGAGGACTGGGGCGAGCGCTACGGCGGAAGCCGCCGTACCCGAGCGGCCTGGCGTGGCCAGGGGGCCTGGCGTGGCCGCCGGTTCTGTGGCCGCGGGTGCTGCTGTGGCCGTCGGGGCTGCCGTGGCTGTCGGGGCTGATACGGGCACGTCGGCCTGGTGCTGCAGTCCGGCTCGGACCGCGCTGGCCGTGGCTGCCTGAGCACCCCGCGGCGCGGCCGTCGGCCTCGCAGTCGCTGCCGCCGGGGCCGGTGCCTGCGCCGCGGACCCTGGCTGCACTGCCGGTGCTGGGTGCACTGCTGGTGCCGGCTGCAATGGCGCCCCTGGCTGCACTGCGGTTGCGGGCTGAGCAGCTGCGACGCGCCGCTGCGCGGCGCTCTGCCTGGGTCGCCTGGAGGCGGACGCGGCGGCAAGTGCTGCCGCCTCCAGCGGAAGCGGCGGTTCCGCAGCAGGCGGCAAAGCGATTCCAGCGCCGCGACCCTGGCTGGGCTGAGAGCGGGGCCGCTGAGCCGGGCTCTGGTCGGCCGCGGGCGGATGCGCGAATCCGGCTGCAACCGCGTACTGGCCGGTGTCCCCGTCCTCCGGCCACCCGTAGCCCGTGGTGCCGGCGAAGGTCGGCTCGTATCCGGCTGCGGCTGACGTGGCTGACGGCAGCCGCGGCGTACTCGCGCTTGCCGCCGCCGGGGCGCGCCCGGCTGAGCTTGCTGCCGGGCGCCCCTCAGCGGTGCCTGCGGTCGGTGGCCGGAGGCCACCGGTGTTCTCGCTGTAATCGCCGGGCGTCGGCGCGGGCCGGTAGCGGCCCTGTCCGGCTGGCGGCTGCGGCTGGAAATAGCTGGACGTCGTTTCGGCCTGGTACCCGGCCTCGTTGCCAGCGGGCTGGTAGCCAGCCCGGTCTGCGGCCGGGCCAGCGGCCCCGGAACCCGCCCGGCCCGGCGCGCTGCTGGTCCCTGGGTGACGGCCGGGGTACTCCGGTCGTTCCTCGGTGATCTCGGTGACCTCGGAGCGGGCCGCGATCAACTCGTAGACGCCGCGATCCACCTGCCAGTACCCAAGCTGCTCAGCCCGGTAGCCATCGTGGCCCAGGTACCCGATGTGCAGCCGGTCTCCGAGCTCATCCAGCACCATGCACCGCTCACCGCGGAAGATCCCGATCGGGCGTGATTCCCAGACACCCTGGACCTGCGAGATCGGCAGCTGCCTGCGCCAGTGGCCGGTGGCGGGTTCGAAGCCGAGGTGCTCGGGCGGCGGACAGGCGGCGAACAGGACGATGTCGCCATCGGTGGGCCCGATACCCGCCTCGAATGGCGCCCCTCCGAACGTCGCCATTAGCCGGTAGCGCACAGATTTGACCCTTCTGCCGGGCGCAGCCACACCTGGCCGTCGTAACGCGCGATGAACTCGGTTCCAGCTTCGGTAACCCGGTGGATTTCGGCGCCCACCGGTACCGGGACCGGATCGGTGAAGTACTCAGGCACGACGTGGTTCAGGCACGCGGTGTAGCCGGTCCCCGTGAACGGCGGCTTCATCGCGAAGTCGCCGCCGAGGGCGGGCGACAGCGGCACGCGGTAGGTCTGCGTTCCCACCGCGCGCCAGCGCAGCAGGTAGATCTCGTCCATGTCCTGGCTGAACTCGGAGCCCTCGTAGTCCAGCCCGAGCGCGCCGTGGAAGTCCGCCGGCCGGGTGAAGGTCGTGTCCGCGACCCGGTGCACGAACCCGGAGATGATCGAGCGGCGACCGGTGAGGTAGGGCTCGACCATCCGCGGCGGGATGGCCTTGTGCATCAGAGTCCCCGGCTCGATAACTGGCGGAGTCTGGTCAGCCTGGCCCACGCTGTCCCCTATGTTCGAGGCTCACCTGCAGTCCCATGAGACTCTCATATCGCGAAATGCGTCCTCAACTGCTTCTGCACAGCATGTGGTGTCCGCGCAAGGCTACTACCGATTTGGGCGGATACTGCCCGGCCGTCGGGGCCGCCTGCAGCCGCCGCCGCAGGCAGGACCGCCGCTAAAGTCATTGGCGTGACGGATCTGGGCGCGGGTGATCCTCGATTCCGCGATGACCGCGGCGACGCCGATGCGGCGGTGGCGGCCGCGCTTGCGGCCTACGCGGCGGGGACGGGCGGCGAGCGAGAGGCCCTGATCGCGCTGGCGTCATCCAGGCTGCTGGTGCCGGTGGTTGCGGTTGCGCAGGACGAGCCAGACGCGGACGGGGGCTGCGGCCGCGACCAGCCGGTGCGCGGCGAGAAGAGCACCGATATGGCCATCCCCGCCATCGTCGGCCACGATGGGCGGCGGGCGCTGCCCGCGTTCACCTGCATGCAGGCACTGCAGCGCTGGCAGCGGGATGCCCGACCAGTGCCGGTACCGGCGACCTCGGTCTGGCAGGCCGCGGTGCAGGAGTCGCAGGCGGTGATCATCGACATCGGCGGGCCGGTGCCGCTCGCGGTGGAGGGCGCGCGGCTTGCGGCCCTGGCGCAGGGCGCTCCGGTGCCTTACCTGCATGAGGATCCGGACGTGCGGGCCACGGTGGCAGCGGTCGCGGCGAGCCAGCCGCCTGGCATCCGGATCCGGCTTGGCCCGCCGTCAGCTGGCGCGGATTTCACCCTGGAGCTCGGCCCGGCTAGTCAAGGCCCGGCGCGGCCCGTGTCCGCGCAGGTGGCCGATGCCATTGCCGGGGAAATCGCGACCCGTCTCGAGGGCCGGGTACGGCGCGGTATCTCGGTGCTCGTGCGCCATCCCGCAAGCGAGAGCATTTAACGCAAATCGGATCTATCGCCGATGCGGCGCTGTTCTGTGTGCTGCTGCCGGTGCTATAACCCCGGCAGCAGCACACAGAACGAACTGGGCAACGCGTCCGGCAGCCGGTGACCTCTCGGTGCCCTGGCCGCGGCAGGCGGTATTAGCATCACGACGTGCAGGCAGACGAGGTCTTGCAGGTCGCCGATGAGCTTTACGGCCTGCTGCCGGGCGAGTTCACGGCGGCCAGGGATACCCAGGCACGACAGGCCAGGGCCGCCGGCCAGCGTGACGCGGCAGCGGCGATCGGCAAGCTGGCCAGGCCAACGGTGAGTGCCTGGCTGGTCAATCAGCTTGTCCGCACCGCAGCCGACCCCATGAGCAGGCTCTTCGCGGTCGGCGAGGCGCTGCACGATGCGCAGCGCGACCTGGCGGGGGACAGGCTGCGAGAGCTGTCGGGCCAGCGGCGGCAGGCGGTCTCCGACCTGCTGGCGCAGGCCAGCGCGCTGGCGAAGCGCGCCGGGGTCTCGGCCAGCACGGGCGCCATGGACGAGGTCCGCGCGACGCTCGAGGCGGCGCTCGCCGACGCCGGGGCCAGGGCCGAGGTGAAAGCAGGACGGCTGGCAAGGCCGCTGGCCTACGCAGGCCTGGGTCAGGTCGATCTCAGCGCCGCGCTGGCGGCGGAAGCGCCGGGGGCGGCGGGGCGAGCCAGCGCTCGGCGCACCCCCGCCAAGGCCACTCAGCCAGCCGCCGCCGGGCGCCCGGCTAAGGCTGGGCACGCGGCGACGGCCGAGCCTGCGGCGACGGCCGAGCCGGCGGCGGCCAGGGATGCCGGCGCGGCCAGCCGGGCGGAGCGGGCCAGCCGGGACGTGCTGGCGGCCGAGGACGCGGCCAGCGCTGCCACCGAGAAGGCGGCCGCCGCGGAGAGCCGGGTCAACAGCCTGGCTCAGCAGCGGCAGTTCCTCCGCCGCCGCGTCGACCACCTCAGCCACGAGCTGGAGCGGGCCGAGGAGGAGGACCGCAAGCTGGCCAGGCAGAGCAGGGAGGCCGCGGCCGCCCTGGACGCCGCGGCCCGCTCACTGCGCCGCGCTGAGCGGGACCTAGAGCAGGCCCGCAAGCGGGCCGAGGCTGGCTAGCCGGATGGCTGCCAGCCCGGCCCCAAGCACGCACCCGGCTGCGCCCACGCCCGGCGGCCGCCGGGCCCGGCCAGGCGACGCGTGGCCGGGTGCGGGTCAGCGCCGGTGCGCCGAGCCGCGGCGGCGCATGCCGATGCCGCCGATCACCGCTCCGACGGCGATCATGGCCAGGCCGATCCTGGCCAGCCCGTCGTTGGTCTGCGTGGACGTGGTGCCGTCGCCGGTCTGCGCTCCGCCCTCCGCCGGCAGCGCGGTGACCGTCAGTGCGGCGGTCGCGGAGCTGCCGTCGGAGCAGTCGATGTCCGGGTGGTAGCTGCCGGGCTGAATATCACTGGGCAGCGTGACCGTGACAGCGAACTCGCCAGTCCCGGCAGAGACCTCATTCATCGGGATCTGCCCTGGCAGGCCCAGCGTCGTGCCGAACAGCGTGGCCGAGACGTTGTCGTTGCTGGCGCAGGTCACCTGAAAGGTGACGATCGTGCCCGGCGTAGTAGTCGACGGGCTGGCAGTGGCGGTTGCATCACCCTCTACGCTGGCGGCCGCGAGAGCAGCCGGTGCGGCAGTGGCCGATACCAGCAAGCTCACCCCGAGCGCCGCGGGGCCAGCCAGGCAGGCGCTCAGCCAGAGCGAGGCGGCAAATCGCCCGATCAGGCGCATGTACGTTCCTCCCCCGAAGACCGCGTTGCACCACGGCAAACACGCCCGCCGCGACGCTCGCGGCAGGCGCAAGGCTGACGATTTCCCCTTTTTGCAATGCCGGCCATACCCGGTGCCCCGACGGGCAAACGAACGCCAGCCAGCCCGGCATGGCAGGATCGGCAGCATGCTGCGCTGGCTGACCGCGGGAGAGTCGCACGGCCGCGCCCTGGTCGCTGTCTGCGAGGGGCTGCCGGCCGGAATCGAGGTCACGACGGCCGACCTGGCCGCAGCGCTGGCCCGCCGCCGGGCGGGTTACGGCCGCGGCGCCAGGATGAAATTCGAGCAGGACGAGATCGAGCTGACCGGCGGTGTCAGGCACGGGCTGACGCTCGGCGGCCCGGTGGCGATCAGGGTCGGCAACACCGAGTGGCCCAAGTGGGAGACCGTGATGGCGGCCGATCCGGTCCCCGCGGAGGCGCTGGCTGACCAGGCGCGCAACGCGCCGCTGACGCGGCCCCGGCCCGGCCACGCCGACCTGGCCGGCATGCAGAAATACGGTCACGACGACGCCAGGCCGGTCCTGGAGCGCGCCAGTGCCAGGGAGACAGCCGCCAGGGTGGCGCTAGGCGAGCTCGCCAGGCGGCTGCTGCGCCAGGTGCTCGGCGCGGAGGTGCTCAGCCATGTAGTGGCGCTGGGCAGCGTGCGCGCGCCCGAGGGACTCGTGCCTGGCCCCGACGACCTGGCGATGATCGACGCGGACCCGGTCCGCTGCCTGGACCCGGCCGCGAGCGCGGCGATGCAGGCCGAGGTGGACGCCGCGCGGAGCGACGGCGACACCCTCGGCGGCGTGGTGGAGGTCGTCGTGCACGGCCTGCCGCCCGGCCTTGGCAGTCACGTGCACTGGGACCGGCGCCTGGACGGCCGGCTGGCCGGCGCGCTGATGAGCATCCAGGCGATCAAGGGCGTTGAGGTGGGCGACGGGTTCGAGACCGCGGCCAGGCGCGGGTCGGCGGCGCACGACGAGATCGAGGGCAGCGGGGAGGGCATCAGGCGGCGCACGAACAGGGCCGGCGGCATCGAGGGCGGCATGAGCACCGGCGAGCCGCTCAGGCTGCGCGCCGCCATGAAGCCGATCTCGACGGTGCCGCGGGCGCTGGCGACCGTCGATGTCAGGACCGGCGAGCCGGCCAGGGCAATCAACCAGCGCAGCGATGTCACGGCCGTGCCCGCGGCCGGGGTGGTGGCCGAGGCGATGGTAGCGCTGGTGCTGGCGGAGGCGATCCTGGAGAAGTTCGGCGGCGACAGCGTGGCGGAGACCACCCGCAACGCCGACGCCTACCTGAAGGCGCTGGTGATCAAGTGACGACCGGCGGACCCGGCCAGCCTGGGCGGGGCACGTTTCCGCTCGTCATCCTGATCGGGCCGCCCGGCGCCGGCAAGACGACGGTCGGCGGCGCGCTGGCGGCGCGGCTTGACGTGCGCTTCACCGACACCGACGCGAGTATCGAGGCCGCAGCCGGCAAGCCGGTCGGTGACATCTTCATCGACGACGGCGAGCCGGCATTCCGCGAGCTCGAGCGGGCCGCGGTGGCCGCCGCGATAGCGGACCAGGACGGCGTGGTCGGCCTCGGCGGTGGCGCCATCCTCGATGCCGGGACGAGAGAACGACTGGCCGGTCAGCCGGTGGTCTACCTTCGGACGAGCTTTCCCGAGCTCGCCAAGCGGGTCGGCATGGACCGGGCGCGGCCGCTGCTGATCGGCAACCCGCGCGGCCAGCTGAAGGCGCTGCTCGACCAGCGGCTGCCGATCTACGAGAGCCTGGCGTGGCTGACCGTTGACACCGACGGTCGGGAACCGGCCGACCTCGCCGAGCAGATCGCCGGGGCGATCGGCGCCCCGCGGCCCGCGCGGCCTGAGCCATGACCGTCACCAGGATCGCGGTCGGCGGCGAGCGCCCGCACGAGATAGTCGTCGGCACCGGGGCACAGGCCGAGCTGCCGGCACTGATCGGTCCCGATGCCACGGCGGTGTTCGTCGTGCACGCCGCCGGCCTGGCCGCGCTCGCGCGGCCGGTGTGTGACGTCCTTGCTGGCGCGGGCTACCTCGTGCACGCAGCGGCCGTGCCCGACGGCGAGGCGGCCAAGGAGATAGCGGTCGCGGCCGATCTGTGGTCACGGCTGGCCACGGCCGGCGTCGGCCGCCGGGACGCGATTGTCGCGGTCGGCGGTGGAGCGGTCACCGACGTGGCGGGCTTCGTCGCGGCGACCTGGCTACGCGGGGTGGCGATCGTACTGGTCCCCACCACGCTGCTCGCGATGACCGACGCCGCGATCGGCGGCAAGACCGCGGTCAACACCGCGGACGGCAAGAACCTGGTTGGCGCGTTCTATCCGCCGGCCGGGGTGCTCGCGGACGTGACCGCGCTGGCCACGCTTCCGGCGCCGGAGTACCTGAGCGGGCTGGCCGAGGTCATCAAGGCCGGGTTCATCGCCGACCCGGAGATCCTGGGGCTGATCGAGTCCGACCCGGCGGCGGCCACGAAGCCGGGCGGGCCGCACGAGCGCGAGCTGATCGAGCGCGCGGTCGCGATGAAGGCGGCCGTCGTCTCTGCCGACCTGCGCGAATCCGGGCCGCGCGAGTTCCTGAACTACGGCCATACCCTCGGGCACGCGATCGAGCGCGCCGAGGACTACTCGATCAGGCACGGCGAGGCCGTCGCGATCGGCATGTGCTTTGCCGCGGCTCTCGGCCGCCTGACCGGCCGCCTGGATGAGCCGACCGCTGCGCGGCACCGGGAGATACTGGCGGCGGTCGGGCTGCCGACGCGGTATCGCGGCGGGAACTGGGCCAGGCTGCGCCGGGCAATGGCGGTCGACAAGAAGGCCAGGGCGGCCAGGCTGCGCTTCGTGGTACTGGACGGGCTAGCCAGGCCCGGCATCCTCGCCGACCCGCCGCAGGAGCTGCTGGAGCAGGCGTTTAAGGAGGTGAGCTGAGCAGATGCCGGACGCGGAGACGAGGGTGCTGGTGCTGAACGGGCCGAACCTCGGCCGGCTCGGCAGCAGGGAGCCGGAGATCTACGGCGCGGCCACGCTCGCGGACATCGCCGCAGCGTGCGCTGACCTGGGCGCGACCCTCGGCCTCAAGGTTGACCTGCGGCAGACCGACGACGAGGCCGAGCTGATCGGCTGGGTACACGAGGCGATCGACGAGCGGCTGCCGATCGTGCTGAACCCGGCCGCGTTCACCCACTACTCCTATGCGCTGCGCGACGCGCTGGCCATGCGCACCGCGCCGCTGGTCGAGGTGCACCTGTCCAATCCCGCCGCCCGCGAGTGGTTCCGGCATACCTCGGTGGTCGCGGGCGTCGCCGACGGGACCGTGGCCGGCTTCGGCCTGCACTCTTACCAGCTGGCCCTGCGCGCTGTGGCTGAGCTGCTGCGCTCAGGCCGCTGACGTCGGCCGTCCCGGCCCTGTCCCGATGTGATCGCGCCAGTTACGATTCATCCCTGGACACGGCCGCGGGAGAAGGGTCAGCTGCATGCGCATCGGAATGGCACTGAACTACGCGGGCGGCTTCAGGGAGACCGCTGCCGAGCTGGCCGACTTCGAGAAGGCCGGCCTCGACATCGTCTTCGTGCCCGAGGCCTACAGCTATGACGCCGTCAGCCAGCTCGGCTACCTGGCCGCGGTCACCGAGCGGGTCCAGCTCGCCTCCGGCATCATGCAGCTCTACTCCAGGACCCCGACGCTGACGGCGATGACCGCGGCCGGGATCGACTATGTCTCCGGCGGCCGGTTCGCCCTCGGCATCGGCGCCTCAGGCCCGCAGGTCATCGAGGGCTGGCACGGCGTGCCCTACGACGCGCCGCTCGCGCGGACCAGGGAGACCATCGAGATCTGCCGCAAGGTCTGGCGCCGCGAGCGCCTTGAGTACGACGGCGAGCACTACAAGATCCCGCTGCCGGAGGGCCAGGGCACCGGCCTGGGCAAGGCGCTCAAGCTGATCAATCACCCGGTGCGGGAGCGAATCCCGATCATCCTGGCCGCGCTCGGGCCGAAGAACGTCGAGATGGCGGCCGAACTGGCCGAGGGCTGGGAGCCGATCTTCTACTACCCGGAGAAGGCCAAGGACGTCTGGGGACCGTCACTAGCCGCCGGCCAGGCCAGGCGCGACCCCGAGCTGGGGCCGCTGGACGTGATCGCGCAGACTGCGCTGGCGATCGGGGATGACGTCAGGGGCCTGATCGACCTGATCAGGCCGGTCCAGGCGCTGTACATCGGCGGCATGGGCGCCCGCGGCCGCAACTTCTACAACAACCTGGCGGTCCGCTACGGCTACGCCGAGGAGGCGGCCGCGATCCAGGACGCCTACCTGTCCGGGCGCAAGCAGGAGGCCGAGAGCCTGATCCCGCAGGACCTGCTGGAGCACGTCTCGCTGATCGGGCCCAAGTCGTACGTGGCCGAGCGGGTCACCGCGATGAAGGAGTCGGGCGTCACCACGCTCAACGTCGCCCCGATGGGCGCGACGCACGCCGAGCGGATCGCGCTGATCGAGCAGATTCGCGACCTGGCCGGCTGACCCCTGGCGCCCTCGCCGCATCCGGCGGTTTGCGCCGCGACCCGGCGGGCAAGGGCTTGACGTGCGGGCGGCCGGCTGCTCATCAGGAGGAAACGTGATGCTCCGATGAGGCGCCGGGACCGGAACGGGCCGCGGGTGCTCGTGGTCGGTGGCGGCTTCGCGGGCCTGTCCGCGCTCAACGTACTTGCCAACGCCAACGTGCAGGTCACGCTGGTGGACCGCAACATCTACAGCACGTTCCAGCCGTTGCTCTACCAGGTGGCCACCGCCGGGCTGACCTCCTCGGACGTCGCCTATCCGCTGTGGAGCGTCACCCGCAAGACGCGCGCGCTCTTCCGCAAGGGCGAGCTGACAGCGCTTGACCTTGACAAGCGCGTCGCCCAGCTGGCCGACGGCGCCGAGCTGCCGTATGACTACCTGATCATCGCCACCGGAGTCAGCGCCAACTTCTACGGCGTCACCGGCGCGAAGGAGCACAGTCTCAGCCTGTATACGCGGCGGGACGCCATCGCGCTGCGCAACAGGCTGCTGCGGGAGTTCGAGCGCAGGGCGGCGGGCGAGACCGGTCCTGAGCTCGACATCACGATGGTCGGCGGCGGCGCCACCGGCGTCGAGACGGCCGGCACGATCGCGGAGGTGCGCAACATCGCGCTGCCGGCGTCGTTTCCCGACGTCGACCGGTCCAAGATCCGGGTGCGGCTGATCGAGATGGCGCCGGCGCTGCTGACGCCCTACAAGGAGCGGGAGCGCGACTACGCACGCCAGCAACTGGTCGACCGCGGTGTCGACGTCTTCCTGAACACCACGATCAAGGAGATCGGCCCCGACACCGTGACGCTGGCCGACGGCAGCACGCACCGCTCCGACCTGACGGTCTGGACCGCGGGCATCGAGGCGCCAGCCGCCGAGTGGAACGCCGCGCTGCCCCGCGCGCATGCTGGCCGCATCGACGTCGGGCCCGACCTGCGGGTGACCGGGCAGGAGCGGGTTTTCGCCGTCGGCGACGTGTCCGTCACCGGCGACAAGCCGCTGCCGCAGCTGGCTCAGCCCGCGATCCAGCAGGGCAGGCACGCCGGACGGCAGATCCGGCGGCTGCTCGCGGGGCAGCCGACCGAGCCGTTCAGTTATCACGACAAGGGGATCATGGCCACGATCGGCCGCCGGTCGGCCGTGGTCGAGCTCCCGAGCGGCATCAAGCTGCGCGGCACGCTGGCCTGGCTGGCCTGGCTGGCGCTGCACATGATCTACCTGCTGGGCGGCAGGAACAGGGTCGTCACGCTGGTCAACCTCTCCTGGCGCTACCTCACCTGGAGTCGCGGCGGCGGCCTCATCGTCGGCGACGACGTGCCTGATCAGGACTGACGCCCAGCCGTTACAGTCATGGTGTGTCCGACGTGCATGCTGCCCGCCGCCGCGCGGCTCAGGGCAAGGTCGCCGAGGCCGGTGCCGACGCGGCCCTGATCACCAGCCCGCCGAATGTCCGCTACCTATCCGGGCTGGTCAGCTCAAACGCGGCCGTGCTGGTGCCGGCCGACGGCCAGGCGATCCTGGCCACCGATTCGCGGTACGCCGGCGCGGCGGCCCGCGACTGCGCCGACCTCGAGCTCGTGATCGAGCGCGCCCTGGAGCCCGCGCTCGCGGCGGTGGCGGCCGGCCGCGGCTGGCGCCGGCTGGCCTTCGAGGCGCAGGAGATGACGGTGGAACGCTACGAGGCCCTGGCCGGGCTCGCCGATCCGCTGATCCCGCTCGGCCACGTGGTCGAGGAACTGCGGATGGTCAAGGACGAGACCGAGATCGGGCTGCTGGCCACGGCATGCGCGATCACCAGCGCAGCCTTCGAGGGGCTGCTGGCCTCGATCGCACCTGGCGTGACGGAGCGCGAGCTGGCCGTCCGGCTCGAGCGGGCCATGGTGGACCTCGGCGCGGAGGGCGTGGCGTTCGACACGATCGTCGCCAGCGGGCCCAACGGCGCCATCCCGCACCACTCGCCGACCGGCCGGGCGGTCGAGCCCGGCGACCTGATCACGGTCGACTGCGGTGCCCGGTATCAGGGCTATCACGCCGACATGACCAGGACCGTGGCGCTCGGCGAGCCGGCGCCATGGCAGCGGGACATCTACGACCTGGTCGCGGCGGCCCAGCTCGCCGGGGTAGCGGCCGCCGTGCCCGGCGCGGACATCGGGGACGTCGACGCCAGCGCCAGGGACATGATCAATGCGGCAGGCCACGGCGAGCATTTCCAGCACGGCCTTGGCCACGGCGTCGGCCTGGAGGTGCACGAAGCGCCAATCATGGGATACGGCAGGACAGGTAGACTGATGGACCGGGTACCCGTCACCGTCGAACCTGGGGTCTACCTGCCCGGCATGGGCGGCGTCAGGATCGAGGACACCCTCGTTGTCCGGGCTAGCCCAGCTCAGGCCGGTAACGGCCAGGCTGGCACCGGCACGGCGGGACCGGCGCAGATACTCACCACGACCACCAGGGAACTGCTCGTCCTGTGACACCGGACGCCGCGGTTCCGGACGCATGCAGGAGATAACGACCGTGGCCACCACAAACGATCTTAAGAACGGCATGACGCTGAGCATCGACGGCCAGCTCTGGAACGTGGTGGAGTTCCAGCACGTCAAGCCAGGCAAGGGTGGCGCATTCGTGCGCACAAAGCTGAAGAACGTGATGTCCGGCAAGGTCGTGGACCGGACTTTCAACGCCGGGGTGCGCGTTGACGTAGCCAACGTCGACCGGCGCGAGATGCAGTACCTCTACCGCGAGGGCGAGGACTTCGTCTTCATGGACACCCAGGACTACGACCAGCCGCACATCCCGGCCTCGGTGGTGGGCGATGCGGCCAACTACCTGCTGGAGGAGCAGACGGCGACGATCGCGTTCAACGACGGCACGCCGCTGTACGTCGAGCTGCCGGCCGCGGTCGAGCTGACCGTCAGCCACACCGACCCCGGCCTGCAGGGCGACCGCTCCACCGGCGGCACCAAGCCGGCCACGCTGGAGACGGGCGCGCAGATCCAGGTGCCGCTGTTCATCACGACCGGCGAGAAAATCCGGGTCGACACCCGCTCCGGCGACTACCTCGGCCGCGCCTGAGCGGCGCGGCTACGGCACGAAGGCCCGGCAACCGAAGGCGACCATGGCAGCGCGCAGCAAGGCTCGCAAGCGAGCGCTTGACATCCTCTTCGAGGCCGAGGTCCGCGGCGAGCCCGTCCTGGAGCTACTGGCCGAGCGCACGCTGGCCGCCGACCCGCCGGTGTCGCAGTACGCCGCCGAACTGGTCCGCGGCGTGCACGGGCACCAGGAGCAGATCGACCGGCTGCTGGCCGCGCACGCGCAGGGCTGGGCACTGAGCCGGATGCCGGCCGTGGACCGGAACATCCTGCGGATCGGGGCCTATGAGCTGCTGCTGCGCCAGGACGTGCCGGACGCCGTGGCGATCAGCGAGGCGGTGGCCCTGGCCGGGGACCTGTCGACCGACGACTCGCCGGCATTCGTGAACGGCCTGCTCGGCCGGCTGCTTGAGCTCAAGCCGACGCTAGCGCTGGAAGCGCCCTAGCCTGAGTGTCACTGCCGGGCGCTAGAGTCGCGGCAGGCACCCAAGGCATG
>DASPWG010000249.1:0-2755 GCA_035621915.1 Streptosporangiaceae bacterium | reverse complement strand
CTGGTGGCGGGCTTCACGAGCCAGATCCAGCAGCGCGCGTCCCATCTGCCGCCCTCGGTGCAGCACGCGATTTCGGCCGGCTTCCAGGCGGCAGCCAAGAACGGCCTGGCGGGTGGCCCGACGCACCATGCGACGCGCCTGGAAGCGGCAATCTTCGACAACGGCTTCGTCCAGGCCATGCGGCCGACGATGCTGGTGCCGATCTTGTTCCTGTTCGCCGGCGCGGCCAGCTGCCTGTTCATCAGGCAGACGCGGCGCGGCGTGGCAAGCGAGACGACCGCCACGGTCAGCGAGCCGACGTCGGCGGCCGCGGGCTAGGGCCAGACCGACCGCGCCCGGTAGGGCTGGCATCGGCTGGGGCCGGCCGCGGCCGCCAGGCTAGGGCAGGCTGGGGCAGGACCGGCCGCGCCCGGCTGGGGCCGGCCGTGCGCGGCGCGCAGGCGCTGAGCCGGCCGCGCCCGGCTGGCCGGCACGGGCTGGAGCGGCGGCCCCTGCAGGGCTGGCGCGGGCAGAATCGCGCCGCTCTGCGGCGGCGAGCTGAGTTACCCACACCTCTGCGGTGGCGGGCTGAGTTACCCACATCTTGGCGGCACTCGAAGGGCTCGGCGCCATGATCACGAAGGAGAAGTCAGGCCGAGCCTGACAGATACTCCGAGATTTTCTGCCCGCTCCCGCCGGGGCTTAGCGCTGGCGGGACCGTCGGCGAGGCCGCGCAGGAAAGCCAGGCGACCGGGCCGGAAACCCGGAACCCTCGCCAACAGTCAGGCGGGCGAGGAGCGTGCGGGACTTGCGCCCTAGGCGGCTAGCTGACCGAGGCCAGCAGCTCTGCCTGCCAGTCGCTGGCCTGGTCGGCGTCAAACGGGAACCTGTCGGTGAACGCGGGCCGCAGGTCCGACAGCCATACGGCGTCGGGGTCGTAGTGGGCGAAGAACGGCCTGCCGACCAGTGACGGGTCCCGTGCCTGGATCATGTGCAGCACGAACACCTTGTGCCCGGCGATCTCGGTCACGCCGTCGACGCAGACCTTGCCCGGGGTAGCGGACATGGACGGACCGCGGACAGTCCGGCACAGCCCGGACACGCTGCTGTAAGCGTCCCTGAAGATCTCCGCGGCCCTCGCGAGCGGCACAGCGAAGTAACCCTGCGGGCCGGTGTCCCGCTCGACGAACATGTAGTACGGCACCATGCCCATGCGCAGATGCACCCGCCACATGGTTCGCCAGGTCTCCGCGTCGTCGTTGATGCTGCGGATCAGCGGCGCCTGCGTGCGGATCACCGCCCCGGCCGACGCGATGCGGGCGACCGCGGCCGACACCTGCTCGGGCTCGAGTTCGCGCGGATGCGAGAAGTGCGCCATCAACGCGAGCGTTTTGCCCGCGGCGCCTACCTGCTCGAACAGGCGGAGCGTGTCGTCGGCGTCGGGATCGGTCACGAATCGCTGCGGCCAGTAGGCCAGCGACTTGGTACCGATCCTGATCGACTCGATGTGGTCGAGCCGCGGGTCAAGCAGCGGCTCGATGTACTGCCTGAGCACCCCGGCCCCCATGATCATGGGATCGCCGCCGGTGATCAGCACGCTGGTAACCTCGCGGTGCGCCTCCAGGTATGCGGTGACCCTGGCCATGTCGTCGGTCGCGATCTTGAGGTCCGGCTCGCCGACGAACTGCGCCCACCGGAAGCAGTATGTGCAGTAGGCGTGGCAGGTCTGGCCCTGCTTGGGGAAGACGAGCACGGTCTCCGGGTACTTGTGCTGAACGCCCGGCAGCGGCTCGTCCGACATCGCCGGGATGTTGAGCGCGAGCTGTCCGGCCGGATGCGGATTCAGCCGGAGCCGGACTTCGTGCGCGGCTGCCCGGACCTCCTGGTCCGGAACACCTCGAGCTATCATGTCCGCTATTGGCCTTATATCCCGCATCGGAAGCATGTCGGGCTGCGGAAAGACCAGCCGGTAGATCGGATCTTCTGGTGCTGCGTCCCAGTCGATCAGCCGCTCCACCACATACTCGTTGGTCCGGAACGGCAGGACTGTCGCCACAGCGCGGACCGTCAGCCGGTCGGTGTCGCTCAGGCCAGCCCTGGCGGCCAGCTGATCGAGGTGCTTGGCGGTGTATGCCCGGAATCCGCGTCCTTGCGCGGGGATTACCGGCGCAACCTGCTGTTCTGTCATGCAGCCTCCTCTGGCGCCTCGATAACCGGCGCGCTGATCGTGCGCATGATCTCCCCGTCATGCCACCCATGGCGTCCTCTTCAGTTATGCCCAGCCTGGCTATCAGACGCTCCGGGATCCCCTGCCGTTGCTGCCAGACCAGCTAAAGAGGTCGCGCTGAGAAAACGCTCAGGAACTCCGCTTAGTTGCCTCCGGCTCTCCGCTCCTCCCTGTACCCGCTCAGGGAAACCCAAACATGTGTGACATGGGCAGTACGGTACTGAGTCCTAGCATGACCTGAATAACGGCGACTGAGCGGGGAATCTGCGACTTGCGGCCGACCTGCCTGCGGGCAGCAGCCAGTACTCCCGAGCCGGCACCATACCCGGGCAGTGAGAGGCTTGGCGACATGCCGGGAAATTCTGCGCCAGAAGTCGGCCCAGAACCGGGCGTCGACGGCCAGGAGAGCGCAAGGCATGACGTCCGGGTTCCCGTCTCGGCTGCGCCGCACCGGCTCATTGCCGTAGACGCCATGGGCGGCGACTACGCACCCGCTGAGATCGTGGCCGGCGCCGTCCTCGCCGCCCGGCAGCTGAGCACGCACATCGT
>DASPWG010000248.1:0-4969 GCA_035621915.1 Streptosporangiaceae bacterium | reverse complement strand
GCAGACCGTGCCGGGCGCGGAACCGCTCCGGGTCGGCGGCCTCCAGGTCCTCGCGCACCGGCAGGCCCGTGCAGATCGGCTGGCGGCGCCCTGGGACTTCGGTGCCCTCGCTCGAGGTCAGCACCTTGGTGGCGAATCTCGCCAGCATCCTGTTCGCGAGGCCGAGCGAATGGTCGGACTCGTGGATCGCGAACGGCACTCGGTTGACCCAGGCGCCGATGGCGGCCGGGACCGAGACGTAGCCGCCCTTGCACAGCAGCACGCTGATCTTCTGGCGGCGCACTGCGACTATGGCCGAGGCGATCCCCCAGAGCACCACGAACGGCAGGACGAGGTTGCGCCACGACCGGTACCGGCGCAGTCCGGCGGCGGGAAGAGCCACGAAACGGAGCCCGGCCTGGCGCGCGAGGCGCTCCTCGATGCTGTCGGCCCGGCCGAAGAAGACCAGGTCATCTTGCCCACGGCGACGGAACTCCGCAGCTACTGCGAGCGCCGGTACCACGTGGCCTGCGCTGCCACCACCGGTCACGCCAACCTTGAGCGACACCGTCGGGATCGTAGCACGACGTGATGTCGTGTGCGGGTTTTGTCCGGGTAACGGGCGATCAGCTTTAGCCGGCCGGTCCCTAGATCTCGGCCGGCCGCGGCGTGACGGCACGGCCGAGCCAGTACCCGACGACGGCCTGGACGATCGCCACCACCAGGGTCAGCATCAGCCCCGCGGCCGCGCTGCGCGGCAGCCCGTTCGTGACCGCGATGTGCCGCGCGGCAGCACCGTAGGCCTGGCCGTCCAGCACGTGCCACCACAGCGGTATCCCCCAGCCGGCCACGGCCATCGCGGCCACCGCCTGCAGCGCGGTCGCGGTGCTCCAGCCAGCCACCCGGTTTGCCAGCCCAGCCGCGAGCCCCGCGACGAATGGCAGGAACCACCAGCCGATGACCGTCCCGGCGCCGATCAGCGCGACCGCGGCGATCGCCGCCAGCACCCAGGCCGAGGCAGGCCCGCGCCGGTAGCTGCGCTTGAACGAAGGCCGGAAAGGCTCAGGCGCCGCCGCTACCCGGACACCCTGGGTGCGCAGCCTGCCGAGCCGGTAGGACCCGCGCTTGCCAAGGCGCTTGAATTCCGCCGTCATCGCCGCACCCAGGCGGCCCACTCGCCATGGCCGGGCACCAGCCCTGGTCCAAGCGGCCGGTGCGTTTCCAGGCCGACCCCGAGCGCGGCCAGCACGAGGATGGCGGCCACCAGCGCTGCCACCCCGTTTCCGTACAAACGCAGTCTGCGAGCGCGCTCGCGCTCCTCCAGCATGTGATCAATCCCCCCGAAAGCCCCCGTGCGACGCGAGCATCGTGAAACTCGTGCCGCTCGCCTTATCTAGGTGCCCACGCTGCGGGCTTCCACGCTCTAGTGGTCTAGGTGCCCGTGCCCGAGCGCACCAGGTCAAGGAACCTGGCCACCAGTGGCCCGTCGGTCGGGCCGCCCTCGCCGCCGTCGATCACGACCATGGCGAAGGCGATGTCGCCGTTGAACCCGACCAGCCATGCGTCCTGCGGCAGGGGGTTGCCCGAGCCGAACTGCGCAGTGCCGGTCTTGGCGTAGGTGCCAGGCGGCAGTCCCTTGCCGGAGGCGGTGCCGGTCGCCACTACCTGCGCCATCATCGTGTGCAGGTCGGCCACCACGGCCGGCGCCAGCGCGGTCGGCGTGACCTGGTCATCGGCCGCGCCAGCTACCAGCCGCGGCGCGCGCACCTGGCCGGTGTCAACCGCGGCGGCCACCATGGCCATGTCCAGCGGCGACACCAGGACACGGGACTGGCCGATCGCGGTGGCCGCCAGATCCGCCTCGTCGGTTGGCGCGGGCACCGAGCCGCCGTAGGCGGGCAGGCCGAGCTCGGGAGCGGTCCCGATCCGGTACTGCGCCGCCGTCGCAGGGAAATCGGCCGCGGCGAGATGGCGCGTGGCCAGCCCGATGAAGGCGGTATTGCACGACTCGGCGAACGCGTTCAGCAGGTCGCTGATCGGTGCGGTGCCCTCGGAGTTGTGGAAGTCCTCGCCGTCCACGGTCAGCTCGGGCGGGCAGCTGGCCGCCGAGGACGGCCCGAGCCCGTGCTCGATCAGCGCCGTGGAGGTGATGATCTTGAATGCCGAGCCGGGCGGGAACGCCCCGTCCAGGGCCAGGTTGAAGCCCGCGCTGGCCGGCAGGCTTACCGATGCCAGTACCTGCCCGGTGGCCGCATCCACCGCGACCAGGGCCGCCTGCTTGCTCTCGCCCGCCAGGGCGGCCTCGGCGTCGCGCTGCACGGTCGGGTCGATGCTTGTCTGCACGGGCGTGCCTGGCCGCGGGGCCAGCGCGGCGACCGTGGCTAGTGCCGCGCCGCTGGAGTTCGTCGCGGTCACCGTGGCGCCGGCCTGGCCAGCCAGCTGGCGCTGGTAGGCGGCCTCCAGGCCGGTCTGGCCGACGACACTGCTGGCGGTGTAGGGCGGTCCGAGCTCATGAAGCTGCTGCGCGGTGATCGGGCCGACCGACCCGACGACGTAGCCAAGGCCAGGCGTGATCGGGGTGCGCTGGTAGACGGTCTGGAACACGGTGCCGGGAATCGGGTAGATCTTCGGCTTCAGCTGCAGGTACCTGGCCCAGCTGATGGTGTAGACGGGCTCGAACCAAGTCGGCTCGGACTTGGCGCCGGCCATCGCCTGGGCGACCGCGCTCGCGGGCGCGCCGGCTGCCACCAGAGTCGCCCGCACCGCGCTGGCGTCCTTGATCCGCTGCCCCTCGACACCAACTGTGACCAGCGCCGCCTGCGTGGTCAGCGCGGCTCCGCCCGCGCCCAGGATCTGTGCTCGCGGTGGCCAGTCCACCTGCAGCGACAGCTGGTCGCCGGGTCGCAGCTGCGGCGCGATCGTCGCGGGTGACCAGTCGACTAGCCAGGTCGAGGAGCTGTCAGACAGCCGCAGCACGGTCTTGATGGTGACGGTGCCGATGCCCGCGATCTGCAGGTGCTCGGCGACCGGCTCGGTGGCAGTGCCGCCGCTGACCCGCATCCGGCCCGCCTGATAGCTGGCACGCTGTACGTCGAGGTCGGCCAGGGCGGCGGCGTTCACCGCGGCAAAGCTGGCAGGCGGCCGGACGGCCAGGCCGCGCATGGCGCGCCAGTCCCGCCTGGCCCAGTCGGCCAGGTAGCTGCGGGCGGTCTGCTGCGGCGTCGAGCCGCTCGCGCAGCCGGCCAGCAGCGTGCCAGCACCGAGCAGCGCGCCAGCCGACGCGAGCACCACGCAGCTGCGTGCCCACCTCATGCCGGAGAGGTTAGTCACTCGCGTGCCGCCGTTGCGTGCTCCCGACGAAATTGCCTCATAGCGGTCATTGAGAGCGGCCACGGCGACTCGATCCCGCGGCCACG
The DNA here is from genome assembly GCA_035621915.1 of Streptosporangiaceae bacterium. Lineage (GTDB taxonomy): Bacteria > Actinomycetota > Actinomycetes > Streptosporangiales > Streptosporangiaceae > JAJYUU01. The sequence continues at coordinate 1,574 of DASPWG010000248.1, read as the reverse complement.
CCACCGCCCGGGCCCGCTGCCGCCGTGGCCGCGGCCTCGCTGCCCTCAAGCTGCAGGTGCGGCACGATCGGCTCCATCCACCTCGGCATCCACCAGGCATGCTCGCCGAGCAGCGTCATCACCGATGGCACCAGGATCATCCGGACCAGCGACGCGTCGATCAGCACCGCGAACGCCATCCCGATGGCGAGCATCTTGACCGTCGGGTCGGTGTTGATGACGAAGCTGGAGAAGACCACGATCATGATCGCCGCCGCCGTCGTGATGACCCGGGCGGTGCCGCCGATCCCGATCGCGACGCTGCGGTGCGGGTCCCTGGTGGCGATCCATGCCTCGTGCACCCGCGACAGCAGGAATACCTCGTAGTCCATTGACAGGCCGAAGACGATCGCGAACACCAGCATCGGCACGTACGCGGGGATCGGCAGCGTCGTGTGCAGGCCGATCAGGCTGGCCCCCCAGCCCCACTCGAAGATCGCCACGATCACGCCGTAGGCGGCACCGATTGACAGCAGGTTCAGGATGGCGGCCTTGGTCGCGATGACGATCGACCGGAACGCGCAGGTCAGCAGGATGAACGCGATAGCCACCACGGCCAGGATCAGCCACACCAGCCGCGAGGTGATCCGGTTAGTGAAATCGACAGCACCGGCGGTCGTCCCGGTGACGTAGGTCGTGACCTTGTACGGGGGCAGCACTGTGTCGCGCAGCGTGTACACCAGGTCGGTCGTGGCGCTGGCCTGCGGCCGCGTGGTGGGGATGACGTTGAAGACGCCGGTGGTGGCGGCCGAGTTCACCGCGGCCGGGCCAACCGATGCGACGCCCTTGGTCGCCGCGACCGAGCCGCGCATGTTGGTGAGCAGCGTGCTGTCCGCCGAGCTTGACTGCTTGGGCAGCACCACCACGACCGCGATCGGGCCGTTGTAGCCGACGCCGAAGCCCTGGGAGATGAGGTCGTAGGCGCGGCGACTGGTGTCGGAGGTGGGATTGGTGCCGTTGTCAGGCTGGCCGAGCGTGATGGAGAAGAACGGGATCGCCAGCACCACCAGGACCACCACGCTGAGGATCAGCCAGGGCCACGGGTGCGTGCTGACCTTGCGGCCCCAGCGCGCGAAGGCCGAGTTCTCGTGCCGCTGCTCGGTCTGCGCGGCCGTCTGCCTGGCCTGCTCCCGCGCGGTCACGCCCTCCTTGCGCGCCCGCAGCCTGGCCGACAGCGCCCGCACGTTCGACTTGACCGCGCCCATGAACGCCGGTATCAGGGTGAGCGCGGCGATCATCGTGATCGCGACCGTGATCGCGGCCGCAAGGCCGAGCGCTCCCACGAAGGCCACATCGGAGATGTACAGGCCGAGAATCGACACCACGACCGTGCTGCCGGCGATCACGATCGCCGCGCCCGAGGTGCCCTCGGCGCGCGAGGCCGAGGTGACCACGTCCATCCCGGTGTCCATCTGTTCCCGGTGCCGGGCGACCAGGAACAGGCCGTAGTCAACGGCGACGCCGAGGCCAAGCAGCGTGGCGATGGTCGGGGCGGTAGTCGGGAACGTCAGCACGGCCGCCAGCAGGCCGAGCAC
>DASPWG010000247.1:0-12798 GCA_035621915.1 Streptosporangiaceae bacterium | reverse complement strand
GAGGCTCGCCGTGCCGCTGACGTCGCTTCGGCGGAGCCCGCTGGTGGACCTGGCGGTGAGCCAGCTCCGCGAGCAGGTGCTGTCCGGGCAGTGGCCGGTGGGGAGCCGCCTGCCCGCCGAGACCGAGCTGGCCCAGCGGCTCGAGGTGGGCCGGTCCACGATCCGCGAGGCCATCCGGGCCCTGGTCCACGCCGGGCTGCTTGAGACGCGGCAGGGCTCGGGCACCTATGTCCGGTCGGTCACGCCAGGTGCCGACTGGGAGCCGCGGCTGCGGCGGGCCGCGGTGCTCGAGGTTTACGAGGTACGAGAGGCACTCGAGGTGCAAGCCGCGCGCCTAGCGGCAAGCCGGCGGACCGAGGCGGACATCGCCGCGCTCCGTGCGTGCCTGGCTGAGCGGGAGCGGGCCCGCGATGAGGAGGCCGGCTTCATCGAGGCCGACCTGGCCTTCCACCGCAGCGTCGTGGCTGCCGCGCACAACCCGCTGCTTGCCGAGATGTTCGACTCTTTCGCCGCGGTGCTCCGCGAGGCTCTCATCGCGGTCCGCTCGGACCAGCGCGTCCGCGACGCGGGCGCGGACGCCGCGCACGCCCGGCTGGCAGCGGCCATCGAGGCCGCAGACCCCGCCGCGGCCGCTCAGGCCACCCACGACCATCTCGACCCCACCGCGGCGAACCTGCGGTCTCTCATCGGCTGGTGATGCCGTCGTGAACCGCGTTGGGGCCGTGCGCAGGCCCAGTCATCAGACATCTGTACTAACGGTCGCGCGCGGCCGGATCCTTGCCCTGCTGGCAGCAACTCACACGGTCGACGACCTCTATCAGGGCGCTGTGCCCGCGCTGCTGCCGTTCCTGGCCATAGAGCGGCACTACACCTACGCAGCGCTCACCGGGCTGACGCTCGCGGCGACCTTCCTGTCCAGCGCGATCCAGCCGGCCTTCGGGGTGATCACCGACAGGCACCGGCTCGGCTGGCTGATCGCGGCCGGGCTGCTCGTCGCGGGCATCGGGGTAGGCCTGTCTGGCCTGGGCGACAGCTACACCATCACCTGGCTGGCCATAGCCCTGTCCGGGGTGGGTGTCGCGGCTTACCACCCCGAGGCAACCCGGACCGCCCGTGGCGTGGCCGGCGACTCCACCCAGGCCATGAGCTGGTTCTCGGTGGGCGGCAACATCGGGATCGCTCTCGGGCCCGTGGTGGTCACCCCGGTCCTGCTGCTGACCGGGCTGCGGGGAACGCCGCTGCTCGCCCTGCCGGCCATCGCCATGGCCGCGCTGCTTGCGGTCCGCCGGCCCTGGCGGCGCGCACACGCGGCCGGGCAGGCGAGGCCGGCGGCGCACACTGCGGACGGCGATAAGGCCGGCCAGTCGCGCCGGGACGACTGGCGCAGCTTCTCCCGGCTTACGGCTGTCGTCACCACCCGCTCGATCGCGTACTTCGGCGTGGCGTCGCTGCTGGCGCTTTTCGTCATCCGCAGGTTCCACGAGCCGACCGCGGTGGGCTCCGCTGCCCTGACGGCCTTCGTGGCGGCGGGCGCGGTCGGATCGCTGACCGGCGGCTGGCTGGCCGACCGGTGGCGACGGCTGGCGACGGTACGGCTCGGCTATGCGTGCGCAATCCCCGCGCTGCTGCTGCTGGCGGCCGCCCCGGACGTCGAGGTCGCGTTCTGCGCCGCCATAGTCTCCGGGCTTGCTCTCTACCTGCCGTTCGCCGTCCAGGTCACGCTCGGCCAGGACTACCTGCCGAACCGGATCGGTACCGCCAGCGGCGTCACGCTGGGGCTGGCCATCTCGATCGGCGGGCTGGCCGCGCCGCTGTTCGGGTTCCTGGCCGACAGCTACGGGCTGGCCGTCTCACTCGCAGTCCTGGCTGGGCTGCCGGTGCTGTCGGTCGCGCTCGCGGCCCGGCTCCGCGAGCCGCGTCCGGCCGCGCCCTGACGACTGACGGCATGCTGCCGGGCCGCGCCGTGGTCCGCCCAGCGCCGGTCAGGGCCTGACTCCGGCGACAGTCTGCGATGGCTGGCCGCAGGTCATGCGTGCGGCCGGGTCGGCGAGGGCCGCCCCCTCCTCGGCCCTCGCCGACCGGACAGTGACCGGCACCGGTGCGCGCGCGAACTTCCGCAGCGCTGAGCGGCGGGCGCCCAGTACCGTAAGCAGGCGGCTGAGGGTCCGGCGGCGGGCCTGGCGTGCGGCTTCCCGCTCAAGCCGGTCCTGCTGCGCGCGCCGGTGTAGCTCAGCGACCCGCGCCTTCTGCAACTCGATGCGGATGATCTCGTGCATCCTCGCCCCCTATCGCGCATTGCCTCGCGACGAGGACGCTAGATCGAAGCAGGCCAGCGACGAATCAGGGAAATCCCTGCATTTAATGCACGAGCCGCAGCTACGAGCTCGTTCCTCGGATGACTCTGGCCATCTCGGTCCGCGACCGGACGCCCAGCTTCCCGTAGATACGTGACAACGTCGCTTCCACTGTGCTCACGCTCATGAACAGCTGATCGGCGGCCTCACGGTTCGTGGCGCCGGCCGCGACGACCTCCGCCACCCTCCGCTCCGTAGCGGACAGCCCGAGCGGCGAGGGAGGCCTGCCGCCAATCCGCCCGAGCTCGGCGTCACAGCGCGATGCCCATATCGGCGCACCGATCTCGGCGAAGATGGACTTCGCTTGCTCTAGCGCAGCGCGCGCTTCACTTTTCTTCTTCAGCCGGCGCAGTATCTGCCCGTACACCAGGAGCGTGCGGCCTAGCTCCAGCGGTACCGGCAGCCGCCGGTGCTCAGCCAGCGCGTGCACTGCGGCCGCCTGCGCAGCGGTAAGGTCCGCCGCGGCGGCGTGACACAGGGCGCGACACCTGGCCGCCGTCGCCATCAGCCGAGGACGGCCCAGTTCCGCGGCTAGCGTCTCCCATTCGCCGGTCATCGCCCGCGCTTCGTCCAGCCTGCCGAGCACGACGAGCGCCTCGATCCTGTCGGGCACGAACGGGAAGATGCCTGGCTCGCGTACGCCCATTGCAGCGATCATTTGCCGCAATCCCGCCGAGGCGTCAGCCGCCGCAGCGTATTCGCCGACCGAGACCTCCAGGAAAGTCAGCGCACCGCGCAGGTGAACCTCGAAGAACCGATCCCTTGCTGCGCGCGCCGCCGTGATGCCCTGGCCGGCCACCGCGCGGGCTGACGGTGCGTCGCCGGCGCAGGCAAGAGTGAGTGCCCGCGCCGCGCACGCCACCCCGATGTTCTGATCGCCGCCGAACTGCGCAGCGAGCTCGTACCCGATGTCCGCGTAGCGGGCTGCCTCAGCAAGGCTGCCGGCTCGGTACTTGGCCTGGGCAAGATGGAAGGTGAGCCCGCATTGATCGAACTCGTTGCCCTCCTGCTCCGCGCGCAGATACTCAGCCTCCAAGACGGGAGTGGCCGCTGCCAGATCGTCATGCCACAGCGCCCGGACCGCCAGCCAGTGCCTAGGGCTGTACCACGGGTCGGCTGGCTGCTCGGCTGACTCCAGCGCCTGCGCCCGGTGCAGCAGATCCTCGGCATCAGGCTCGGCCAGCAGCGTGCTGGCGACTCCCGCCAGCCCGAGCGCCCGCACTTCCGCGTCAGCATCTCCCGCCGCCGCAGCCAGCCGGGCGGCGACGCGGAACTGCTCGGCCGCAGTCAGCAACCCGCCATCAAGCCAGTCGGCCTCCCCGGCGTAGTTAAGGATCCTGGCCCGTAGCCCGTCATCCGATCCGGCGTGCTCGGCGGCCTCGCGGAGGACGACCTTGACGTCGGGCATCGCGTCCGTGCTCGCCATGGCAAGCAGTAGCCGGGCGCGCTCTGGTCCGGCAGGCGCGTCCTGCAGGGCCTCCGTCGCGACGGCGATCGCCTGCTGCATGTTGCCGCCGTCACGGTAGGCCTCGGCTGCCTCCACAGACAGGTGCACCCGCCTGGCGGAGTCGCTGTTCGGCGTGAACATGACCGCCTGATGCAGTTGCTCCGCAGCCGCCAGCCTGGCTCCGCGGCGGCTGGCGAGCAATGCGCTGTGCGCCAGTGCGGCCGCTGCCTTCTCATCTGGCGGCAGGGAGCTCTGCGCTAGGTGTACAGCGCGCAGCTCCGGATCAGCGACAACGCTCGCGACGCGGGCATGCAGTGTCCGGAGTTCCTCGGGCATCGCAAGGTCGATCACGCCCGCCGCGAATAGCGGATGAGTGAAGGAGATTCTGCCGTGTGCCACCTTGAGCAAGCCGGCGGCCACCCCTGCATCGACCCAGATGGCGGGAGCGACGTCCGTCGCTGCTACTACCGCCGGGATCGTGGGCCTGGCCATGACTGCCGCGGCTATCAGGGGCAGCCGGCTGGCCGCCGGCAGCATCGTCAGTCGCTGCGTCACCAGGCCGCGGATGTCCGCTGGCACTGGCAGTGGACTACCCGGTTGCGGCCGGACCTGGCCGGAGGCGATCATCCTCGCGATCTCGAGTGCGTACAGCGGGTTGCCGCCTGAGACCTGATGGATCCGGACTGCTTCCGATCGTGCTGCCGCCAGGTCTGGCCGGCTGTGCAGCAGCTGCCGAAGCGCGCGCGCCGTCAGTGGCTTTGGCCGCGTCTGGAGAATCCGGTTGTCCGGCAGGGCACGACGAAGCTCAAGCGGGGCCGGCTCATCCTGGTCCGTCCGCCGGCTCAGGAGGAAGCCGAGTCGAGATTGGCCCAGCCGGCGGACTGCGAACTGCAGCGCCTCTGCGCTATCGGCGTCGAGCCACTGGAGATCATCGATGGCGACAATCGTCGTTTTCTCCGCGGCCTGGGCGATCATGGCGCGAGTCACCGCGGTCAGGACGGTTCTGCGGTCTGCAGCCCCGTCCATCGGCTCGCGAAATGTCAGCGCCTTGAGGGCGCTCGCCAGCGGGGCCGATAGTGATCCGAGCACGCTGTCAGCAACGGGCTCAAGCAACTCGGCTAGCCCGAGAAACGGCAGTGCCGCGTCAGTTGGCCGTAGTCGTACCTGCAGCACCTGATGCCCGCGCTGCAGTGCCCGTGCTATGCCTTGCTCCCACAGGACGGTCTTTCCGATCCCTGCCTCGCCGTCGACTACGAGCGCGGCCGGCCCATCGTCGGGAGCCGACACCAGCCAGTCAACCGCGGCCAGTTCGGCTGCCCGCTCGAGCATCCTGTCGGCGCCGCCAGGACCCATAGCCTGTGCAATGGAGCCATGCGCCACCGATGGCTGGGGCATCCCAGCGGCTGAATCCGCCCCCACGCTCCGCAATGGTAGGGATCCGACTCAATGACGGAAAGTACGGCCACTCGGCTTACCCCATCAGGGAGCGATGTTCGAGGTCTGGGCCTAGCCGGCCTCGGGGCTGCCGGGCGGCGGGTTCTGGCCTGCGGTTGCGGCGACCGTCCGGCGGGTGATTCGCCAGTGCCCGTCGCGGCGGCTTAGGGTCTGGGTGATCGCGGCGGCGGTGCGAATGCTGATGGGCTGGGCCGGGTCGACGATCAGCAGGATCGACCGGGCGACCGCGCGCGGCTCATCCTCACTGTCCAGGGGCTCCACGACGGGGTTGAGGGTCAGGTGTAGGCTGGCCGCGCCTTCGGCGGCCCAGACGGGGCCGACGGCGGCGCGCAGCGCCTCGGTTCCGGCGTGGTTGCCCTGGGCGCCGTCGAGCACTGCGTCCTCGGCGAACAGGGCCACGTAGGCGTCGGCGTCGCGGTCGCTTGCGGCCTGATCGGCCCGGGTGATGACGTCGAGGATGGCGAGCCGGTCTTCAGCCGTCAGTGTCACGATGTCGCCTGGCCGGGGCGCAGCCAGGCCGCTATCCGGGTTCTGATGTCGGCGGGGAAGATCTCTTTGGGAATGACTGCGTGCACGGCCCTGGGCGGGACCGAGGTGTAGGCCGAGCCAGTCTGGTTGGCGTACTGGGTGACCCGGAAGCTGATCGCCATGCTGGCCAGCGCGTACGCCTCGGGGCCGGTGATGCCGGCCGCCAGCGGCAGCCAGTGGATGACCTCGCGCAGGCAGCCGACTATCGCGTCATCCAGGTTCTCGGCGAACCCGATGAGGATCCAGGACGTGTCCGTCTCTCCGAGCGGGCCGCGGAGCGCGACGCTCTTGTGCAGGTCGTACCGGATCTGCAGGTCCTCGGCCGCGGTCTCGATCGCGGTCTGGTCGACGACCCCGTCGCCCTGCAGCGCGTGCACGTCCCCCACCCAGACCCGGCCGCCTGGCTTCATGACCGGCAGGAACAGATGGCTGCCCGCGGTAAGGTCGCGCAGTACCAGGTTCCCGCCGTAGGCGCCGGACACGATGGCGCTGACGATCTCGTCGCCGGCGGGCTCGGCGGCCACGACACCGAGGAACGGCGCCATCGGCAGCCCGATCCCGTGCGTGTACTCGGCCACCGTCCGGGCGTCGTCGAACCGGAAATAGTGCACGTACGGCTCGGGGAAGTCGTGCGGCAGCGCGCCGACGCCAAGCGGGAAGGAGTTCCAGCCCCAGTCGATGGTGCGCAGCCGGGTAATCGAGCACTCGATCACGTCACCAGGCTGGGCGCCGGTCACCTCGACCGGGCCGAGCATCGAGTACGGGCCGTGCGGGTAGCGGTGCCGCAGCGGCTCGCGGTCGGCGAAGCTCATGCCGAATACGGCCTCGTTTCCCCAGTGCGTCCAGGTGTTCGGATAGCTGACCGTGTCCCCAGACGCGACCGACGCAACCGGCGGCGCCGCCGGGTCGAGGTACCCGGAGCGGTTCGTGTCCTTCGTGGACTCGACAACGTGCGTCGTCATCCTGCCTCCGTAATGTGTGCCGTGATGCTGCCACAAGTTCCGGCCAGGGCGCCGGGCGGCGGGATTCTCGTTCGTGACGTTACGCTGCGCTTCGCTGCAGCTGCACTCGCCTCCCGCCTACCGGCGGGGTCATGGCGCATGGGCACGTTTACCTCGGAACGTCGGCGGGTGTCGGATTGAGTCACTCGTGTTCGTGGAAGAGGTGACGGCGCCCCGCTCATAGCGGGACCACGATCACGGGAGATGATCGAGATGACCGAGACGAAGCCATCAGGGACCCTGGCCCGCCGCTTCTACGGGCTTACCGAGCCGATCGCTATGGTCCCGTATGCCGCCCCGGAGCCGACCGCCGAGGTCATGGCCCTGGGATACCGGAACTACTGGGACACCTACTTCGCCGGGCGCGCCGCCCCGCTGGGCCGGTGCCCGGCCGAGGTGGTGCACGCGATCTTCTACAACTTCGCCGACGGCGAGGTCGCCCGGCACATCCCGTACGTCTGGGACATCGCCACTCCCGAGGCGGTCCTGGCGGCGCGCGAGCGGGGCTGCGCCGCCGCCGTGCGACGGATCCTTGCTGACCTGGCTGACTCTCCCAGCGTCAGCCGGGCCGCCGACCTGGCCGCCAAGGCGGCCACGAGTGCCCCGACCGAGGGCCGCGCCCTGTACGCGGGCCTGCGAACGCTCCCTATCCCCGGCGAGCCCGTCGCCCGGCTTTGGCACTCGGCCAACCTGCTTCGCGAGCACCGCGGCGACGGTCACATCGCCGCCCTGGTCTCGGAGGGCATCGGCGGGCTCGAGTCCCACGCGCTGTACGCGGTGTCCCAGGGCATGCCCGCGGAGAAGTTCGGCCGGCTCCACCACCTCCCCGCCGCGACGCTGGCAGCTGTGGCCGACAGGATGCGCGACCGCGGCCTCATCGACGACGCGGGCCGGATCACCGAGACCGGACGCGAGACCAGGGAGCGGATCGAGGCCCGCACCGACGACCTCGCGGCACCGCCGTACGACATCCTGACCACGGCCGAGCTCGATCAGCTCATCGCCGACCTCGAGCCCCTTGCCGCGGCGTTGGCGGCAGCCGGCTCGGAGTGACGCTCCCGCTCTACCCCCGAACGACAAGCATGGAAGCCCGGGCCCTCCTGACACCGGCCGATCGCGACCGGGCTGATCCGGTACGTGTCGACCTCGAGCTGCACCTCACGGAGCACGGCCGCCGCTCGGTCGCCGGGCGAGCAAACATGAGGTTTGCGGAGCCGGGTGCGGTCCAGCGGACGGCCCGATCTGAACAGGCGGCCAACCTGGGCATTAGCACGCAGGTGAGCGTCCTGGTTGGCGTTCTCGGCGAGCGGCCGGTGGCGAACCGCGTGAGGCGTGACCACGTCCACGCAATTCTGGGATATCACGGTGCCGACTTCGGCCTTATTTCCGTTCTTGGTGTTTTGGCACTTCGGCAAACGCCCCTATATGCGCTGAGCGGGGTTGCCTGCGGTTGCTCGCGGGCACCCTGATCCGATCAGCTCCAGGCCGACCGCCGACCTGGTGCGGCTGGGCTAGCTCGGAGCTTCGACCTCCGGTCGCGCATTATCGCGAGTGTCAAGGAGACGTATATGTCTTCGAATGACAGTATTCGCCCGTTCCAGATCGACATCCCGGAGGAGTCGCTCCGAGAACTCCGCCGCCGCGTCGAGGTGCCCCGCTGGCCGGACCGTGAGACCGTCGGCGATCGCACCCAGGGCGCGCAGCTGGCAAAGGTCCAGGAGCTCGTCGACTACTGGGCCACGGATTATGACTGGCGCAAGCTCGAGGCCAGGTTGAATGCGCTCCCCCAGTTCATCACGGAGATCGACGGGCTCGACATCCATTTCATCCACGTCCAATCGCCGCATGCGAACTCACTGCCGCTGATCATGACCCACGGCTGGCCGGGCTCGTTCCTCGAGTTCGTGAAGGTGATCGCGCCGCTCAGCGATCCGGAGTCCCATGGAGCCCGCGCGGACGACGCGTTCGATGTTGTCGTCCCGTCGATGCCCGGTTTCGGCTTCTCCGCCAGGCCACAGGCGACAGGCTGGAATCCCGAGCGCATCGCCAGCGCCTGGGATGAGCTGATGAGGCGAGTTGGCTACCGGCGCTACGTCTCCCAGGGTGGCGACTGGGGTGCGGTCGTCACCGACGTGATGGGCCGCCGCGCGCCGGAAAGTCTGGCAGGCATCCACGTCACCACGTTGCTTGGCGCGATCGAACGGCCACCAGCGCCGAACACGCAGACGACCGTCCCGCCCGAGGTCGCGAAGGCGCTTAAGAACGGCGAACCGGCGCCGGCGGGCCTGTCAGCCGAGGAAACGGTCGCCTATGAAGCATCCAGGAACTTTGCCGCCAGCGGCTCGGGCTTCCGGGCGATCATGGGCAGCCGCCCGCAAACGATCGGCTACGCGCTCGCGGACTCGCCGGCCGGCCTGGCCGCCTGGTTCTACGAGAAGTTCGCGGACTGGACCGACACGGACGGCGAGCCCGAGCGCGCTCTCACCAAAGACGAGATGCTCGACGACATCACGCTTTACTGGCTCACGAACACAGCGGCGTCCTCGGCCCGCCTGTACTGGGAGGACAGCGCCCACAAAACGAAGGCCGGCGAAGTCTCGATCCCCGCGGCCGTGAGCAGGTTCCCGAAGGAAATTATCCCCCTCCCGCACAGCTGGGCCGAGCGCGCATACCCCAACCTCGTGTACTTCAACGAACTGGAGAAGGGCGGTCACTTCGCCGCCTGGGAACAACCGGAACTCTTTGCCGGGGAGATTCGGGCGGCATTCAGATCGCTCCGCTGATCGGGGCACATCTGCGTCAGTCAGGCGCATCGAGGAGTCAGACAACCACCGCGGCGCATCGAGGAGACCACAAATGTCCGTCACGCCAAAGCGCGTTCGCCGCGCTTGGCTGACGACAGCCCACACATCAGGGAGTCGACATCATGAGCGCATCACACTCATCGCGGCAGGGACCGCCCGGCAGGCAATCATCTGCCGGCGCTGGCGAAGCCCCGATCGTGACCACCACGGGCGGCCGCGTCCGCGGCCTGACCGTGCCCGGGGGTTACGTCTTCCGCGGGCTGCCCTTCGGCGCTCCTCCCACCGGCGACCTGCGTTGGCGTCCCCCAGGCCCGTCGGCCGGCTGGCAGGGCGTCCGCGACGCCACTCGCTTCGCGCCGAGCAGCCCGCAGCCGCCTAATCCCGCGCTGACCGGTCCGACGAGCGAGGACTGCCTGTATCTCAATGTGTACACGCCGGCGCTGGACAGCAACGGCGACGGCGGCCTGCCGGTGCTCGTGTGGATCTTCGGCGGCCGCTTCACGCTCGGCGGCGCCCGGGACTACGACGCCACCAAACTGGCAGCAAACGGCATCGTGGTCGTCACCATCAATTTCCGGCAGGGCGCTCTTGGCTTCCTGGCCCACCCCGCGCTGGCGTCGGAGCCCGGCGGCCCGTCCGGCAACTACGCGCTGATGGACCAGCAGGCTGCCCTGCACTGGGTGCAGGACAACATCGCCGAGTTTGGCGGCGACCCGCAGAACGTGACGATCGCTGGCCAGTCGAGCGGTGGCCTCTCCGTGCTCGCCCACATGACCTCCCGCGGATCCCGCGGGCTCTTCCACAAGGCGATCGTGCAAAGCGGAGTCGGACCGTGGGCGCTGGAGCAGAAGTCCCTGGCCGCCGCTGAGGCCGACGGCGAGGCATTCGCCGCGAAGGCGGGCTGCCCGGACCAGACTGCGGAGTGCCTGCGCCGTGTGCCGGCCGCGGACCTGGTGAGCAACTTCCCGGCGGCTGCGGTCCCGGCCGTCGTCGACGGCGCTGTGCTCGAAGAGCCGATCGGGGCGTCGCTGGCCGGTGGACGGTTCGAGCACGTGCCGATACTCAACGGGACAATCCACGATGAGGAGCGCGTCTTCATTTCCGCCGGAATCGCGGTCACCAGCGCCGTCGTGCCAGTACCCCAGCCAGTGACGGCCGAGAGCTACCAGCAGGTGATCGCCTCGGTGCTGGACGTGCCCGCCGAGCGAGCCGAGGCGATCGCGGCCGAGTACCCGCTGGAGGCGTATCCGTCGCCGGCGGTGGCCGTCAGCGCGCTGGTCGGCGACGCCAGCTTCGCCTGCCCGGCCTTGCAGCTGGACTTGCTGACCTCCCAGTGGGTGCCGACCTTCGCCTATGAGTTCAACGACGACAATGCGCCGCGGCGCTTTGACCCGCCGGTGACCGGCCCGAAGGTGGCGACCCACAAGGCCGAGTGGCCGTACCTGTTCGACCTGCCGGACGCGCCGTTCCAGGAACCGTTCAGCCCCGACCAGCAGTCACTCGCGGCCAGCATGCGAGCGGCCTGGGCGAGCTTCGCGGCCAGCGGCAACCCGTCCACCGTGGAGGTGTCCTGGCCCGCGTTCGACGCGGACAGCATGCAGATGCTGTCGCTCGTGCCGCCACAGCCGCAGCTCGAGACAGACTTCGCCGCCCGGCACCATTACGCGTTCTGGGGCTCCGGGTGACCACGTCCGCAAGCGGCAGCCAGGTGCCACCGCGGCCACCAGCCGGATGGCTGACCACGGGAGGAGCAGATCATGGCCAAGACAGTGGCTGATCTCATGGTGACCGCGCTGAAGGCGTCCGGCGTGCGGCGGGTTTACGGGATTCCGGGTGACACGGTGAATGGGTTCATGGATGCACTGCACCGGGACGGCGAGATCACCTGGGAGCACGTGCGGCATGAGGAGGCCGCCGGGTTCGCCGCGGCGGCGGAAGCCGCCGTGACCGGGCAGCTGGCGGTATGCGCGGGCAGCTGCGGCCCCGGCAATCTGCACTTGATCAACGGCTTGTTCGACGCCAACCGCAGCCGGGTGCCGGTACTGGCGATCGCCGCGCAGATCCCGCGGGAGGAGATCGGCGGGAACTACTTCCAGGAGACCCATCCGCAGGAGCTGTTCCGCGAGTGCAGCGTCTACCGCGAGCTGGTCAGCACTCCCGAGCAACTCCCGTGGGTGCTTGAGATCGCGATGCGCGCGGCGCTGGAGCGCGGCGGAGTCGCGGTCGTCGTGGTGCCCGGCGAGATCTTCTTCGCTGACGCCCCGGCCGGCGCCGACCGGCCGCCGGTCTGGCCGACGTCTTCGGTTATCCGCCCTGCGGACCCCGCCCTGGCCGCCACGACGGAGGCGCTCAATGCCGCCAGCCGGGTGACGATCCTCGCGGGCGCCGGCTGCGCCGGGGCGCACAAGCAGCTCATCGACCTTGCGGCGGCTCTGCAGGCGCCGATAGTGCACGCGTTCCGCGGCAAGGAGTTCGTCGAGTACGACAACCCCTACGACGTAGGGATGACCGGCCTGATCGGGTTCAGCTCGGGTTACCGGGCCATGGAGCACTGCGACGCCCTGGTCATGCTCGGCTGCGACTTCCCCTACCGGCCGTTCTATCCGGACGGGGTGCCGGTGATGCAGGTGGACGTGCGCGGCGAGCAGATCGGACGCCGCGTGCCGGTCCAGATCCCGCTGGTCGGCACCGTGCGGGACACGATCGACGCGCTGCTCCCGCTGATCACGCCCAAGACTGATTCGGCCCACCTAGACCTGATGACCACGCATTACAAGCGGGCCCGCGGCCGGCTGGACAAGCTAGCCGACGACAGGCGGAACCAGTCACCGCTGCATCCGCAGTACGTCGCCGCCGAGATCGACCGGCTCGCCGCGCCCGACGCGATCTTCACCGCCGACGTTGGCACGCCCTGCATCTGGGCCGCGCGCTACCTGCACATGAACGGCACCCGCCGGCTGATCGGCTCGTTCAACCACGGGTCCATGGACAACGCGTTGCCGCAGGCCATCGGGGCACAAGCAAGCCAGCCAGGCCGCCAGGTCATCAGCCTGTCCGGCGACGGCGGCCTCGCGATGCTGCTCGGGGAGCTGCTCACGCTGCGCCAGCAGCATCTTCCGGTGAAGGTAGTGGTGTTCAACAACGGCGCGCTGGGCTTCGTGGAGCTGGAGATGAAAGCCGCCGGCATCGCCACCTACGGCACCGGCCTG
>DASPWG010000246.1:0-11006 GCA_035621915.1 Streptosporangiaceae bacterium | reverse complement strand
CGCGCCCTATGCTGGCCACAGAGCTTGCGGCGCGCCTGCCGCGCAAGCCCAGCGGGCGCCCGGACAGCCCCTTGGAGGCAATCAATGGGACTCATGGACAAGGTCAAGGCGCAGGCGCAGCAGATCGCGCAGCAGACCAAGGATGCGGCCGAGCAGGGCAAGGCGCGGCTGGACCAGGCGCAGGCCAGCAGGCGTGGCGACGTGCTGCTGCGCCAGCTAGGTGTGGCCGTGTACTCGGACCGGACCGGCCGCGGGACGCCCGACAGCCAGTCGAAGATCGATCAGCTGATTAACGACATCTCAGCCCACGAGCGGGAGAACGGCCTGAACCTGACTGCGGAGCCAACGCTGCCGCAGCAGTCCACGGTTCCGCCGCAGCCGACGTTCCCGCCTGACCCGCCAAGCACCTTCCCCGGCGGCCAGCCCGCGAACGAGTACGGGCCCTCTCCGTTCGGTGGTTCTGGCGGTCCCGCGCAGACCTCGTTCCCGGACGCGGGCACGACCTCCTTCCCCGACTCCGGATCGTCCTTCCCTGGCTCGGGACAGGAGTCCGGCGGGACGACGGCGTTTCCGCCAGAAGGCTGATGCCGCAAAACGCGAGGCGCTAGCGGCAGGCGTCCTGCACCGCCGTCCGCTCCTGGCCCGCAACCGCGACCTCGCCGGGAGCGGGCGGGGGCGTGCTCGCGCTGGCCGGCGGCCCCGCCACGGAGTAGCCTGCCGCGCCGAGAATCAGCCTGAGCCGGGCCAGGCCCTGCACGGCTTGCAGGTGCGCCCCTGGCACCACGGCGCGCAGCAGGCGGGCCGCCGCCAGCTGACCAGGCGGGTACTGGATGAGCGTGCTCGCGACGGTGTGGGTCCTCCAGTTCAGGCCGGCCCGGTGCACCGTGAACCCGAGCGCGCTGAGCTGCCTGCCCGTGCTCGTGGACAGGCCAGTGATCCAGGTGCCGTTGTAGACATCGACCGACACCGCGGACCTGGCCGTCCTGGCCGATGAGTGATGATGTCCGCGCGGGGAGGCTGCGGACATGGTGTCGTTTCGCAGGCTCGCGAACAGTGCCGCCGCGGCCGGCTTGTCCCAGAGCACGGCGGACTGGCCGGTGGGCGTCATGTAGCTGAGCGAGGCCACCGGCACGGTGGTGAAGGTGATGTCCTGCGGCCTGATGCCGCGCAGCTCGTCGGCCAGCCGGACCAGATTGAATCCCTTGTCCACCGTGACCGCGGCGCCGACCGAGGACAGGAACTCCTGCAGCCGGAACGGGTTGGCGAGCAGGCCGGAGTCTGTGGCCTCGGCGAACAGGCTCGACAGGAGCTGCTGCTGGTCGCTGATCCTGGCCAGGTCGGACAGGGCGAAGGAGTGCCGGTCGCGCGCGAACGCCAGCGCGGTCACGCCATCCACGTGGTGCTCACCCGCCGACAGGTGCAAACCGGTGTAGGAGTCGTCGACGGCGTAGGGCAGGCAGATGTTGACGCCGCCGAGCGCGTTGATGACCTTCACGAAGCCGAGGAAGTCGACCTCGACGTAGTCGTTGATGACCAGTCCGGTGGCCCGCTCGACGGTCTTGACCATCAGCGCCGGGCCGCCGATGCCGATGGCGGCGTTGATCTTGTTCATGCCGTGGCCAGGGATGTCGACCCAGGAGTCGCGGGGGAGGCTGACCTCCTGCACGCTGTCGTGGCTAGCGGGGATGTGCACGAGCATGAGCGTGTCGGAGTTCATGCTGACGTCGTCGCCGACGTGCAGCTCGATTTCCTGGTGCCGGGTCAGGCCGCTACGCGTGTCGATGCCGGCCACCAGGATGTTGACCGGACCGCTTGCAGGCGTGCCTGACGTGCCCGCATTCACCCGCCCCAGGCTGGTGCTCACGTAGCTGGCGAGAACCCAGGAACCGGTTGCCAGTACCAGCGTTAGCGACGAGGCCGCGCCGAGCACCAGGAGCCGCAACCGCCCTCTGCGGGCCCTCCGGTCATCCCTGAGCCGTCGCTGCGGCTTGTGCCGCGCCTGTCGCCGTGCCTGGAGCAGCCGGGCGTGTCCTGGATCTGTCATCAGCCCCCCAGACTGCTACCCCTGGGTAGGCTAACCCGGCACTGCACGCTCCCCGGCCGACGCCGCCGGCGTGGCGGCCAAAGTTTGACCGGCGCTTTGTCGCCCGTTCCAGTTCAGCCGGGCTACGTCTAGCCGCTACGGCGACGGTGGCTCCGGGTCGCGCGGCAGCCCGAGGATCCGCTCGCCGATGATGTTGAGCTGGATGTCGGTCGTGCCGCCGCCGATGGTGAATGCCTCGGTCATCAGGACCTGCCGTGCCCAGTGAGCGCCGTTCGGCTCGCCCGCGGCGGTGACCGGCGTGCCGTACGGGCCGCCGAGCGCGCCCGCCGAGCCCGACATCTCCCAGCACAGCTCGGCTACCTGCTGCGCATGCCGCATGCTGAGCAGCTTTCGCACGCTGCCGGTAGCGCCCGGCTCCGTGCCCGACAGCTGCTTCATCGTCGCCATGACAGCGAGCAGGTCGATCGCGTGCGCCTGGCTGACCAGCTCGCCGATCCTCTCCAGGGGCGGCGCGTCGGTCGCGCGGGCGACCTGGAGCAGTTCGGCGGCGCCGTTACCGAAGGTCCACGTTCCGGCGAGCGCCACCCGCTCGTTGGCGAGGGTTGTCCTGGCGATCTGCCAGCCCTTGTTGATCTCGCCGACGACGCAGTCGTCCGGCACGAAGACCCCGTCCAGGAACACCTGGTTGAAGACGGCGTCTCCGGTGATCTCGCGCAGCGGCCTGACCTCGATTCCCGGCGAGTGCATGTCCACCAGGAAGTAGCTGATCCCGTCGTGGCGCGGCTGAGCCGGGTCGGTGCGCGCGATGCAGATGGCCCAGGATGCCTGCCTGGCAAGCGAGGTCCAGATCTTCTGCCCGGTGATCCGCCAGCCGCCGTCCGCGCGCTCGGCCTTTGTGGTCAGTCCCGCCAGGTCAGAGCCGGCGCCTGGCTCGCTGAACAGCTGGCACCACATGTAGTCGGCTCGCAGCGTGGCCGGCAGGAACCGCTGCTGCTGCTCGGCCGTGCCGTACTGGATCAGCGCCGGCACCACCCAGGCGCCGATGGCAAGCCCGGGCACGTGAATGCCCGCTGCCCGCATCTCCTCATTGATGACCAGCTGCTCGAGCGCACCCGCTGCGCGCCCCCAGGGTCTGGGCATGTGCGGCATGACCCAGCCGCCGGCCCCGAGCGCGGCGTTACGCTCCCTGCCCTGCAGCGCCGCGATCTGCGCAAGCTCGGCGCGGATGGCAGCGCGCAGGTCCTCCTCCCCGCCGGGCAGCTCAAGCCTGACCGGCCGGGTCGTGCCGCCGATGGCCAGCCGCGCGATTCGCTGCTGCCAGTCCGCATCGCCCAGCTCGCTGACCGCCGCACGCAGCAGCGCGCGCACTGTCAGCGCCCGCCGGTAGTACAGGTGCGCGTCGTGCTCCCATGTGTAGCCGATGCCGCCGAGGACCTGAATGCACTCGTGCGCGCACGACACGGCCGCGTCGCCGGCCAGCGCCGCGGCCGCCGCGGCGGCGTAGCCGTGACCCTCGTCGCGAGCCTGCGCCGCCCTGGCCGCGTCCCAGACCACGGCGCCAGCCTGCTCCGCGGCGACCAGCATCCGCGCACACCGGTGCTTGACCGCCTGGAACTGGCCGATCGGCCGGCCGAACTGATGGCGCAGCTTGGCGTAGTCGGCCGCGGTCTGGACAGCCCACTCGGCGATGCCGATCGCCTCGGCGCCGAGTATCACGGCGGCCAGGTCCGCCACGGACTCGCTGCGCAGGCCCGCCAGCACCCGGTCAGGCGGGACGGTCACGCCGTCGGCCTCGACCCGGCCGAGCTGGCGGGTGAGGTCAAGGCTGTCCACCGGTGTGATCGTCAGGCTGGCGGCATCGGCCGCGACCCAGGCTGTGCCGTCCCCGGCCCGCACCGGCAGCACGAGCAAGTCGGCCGCGGTAGCCCCGAGCACGCGGTCCGCGCTGCCGCGGATGACGAGGCTGCCGTCCTCGCCGCCGACAGCGCGCAGATCGGAACTGAAGGCGACGGCGGCGTTCTGCGAGCCGTCGGCGAGCGGCATCACCGTCTTGCCTGGTGCCCCGGCCGCGACCAGGACGGCGCTGGCCAGCGCGGTCGGCACGAAGCTGCCGGGGACAAGGGCGCGGCCAAGTTCCTCGACCGCGACCGCGAGCTCCGGCAGCCCGAAGCCCTGGCCGCCGCTGGCCTCGGGCACGTGCAGGCCGGGCAGGGCCTGCTCGGCCAGGCCGGGGCGCAAGGTGTCGCGATACCGCGCGGCGCCGTGATCCGCGCTGTCGGCCGCGAGCCTGGCCACCGGGGCCGGGCTCGTGCGCTGCGCCCACGCGCGGACCGAGTCCGCTAGCTGGATGTGCTCCTCAGTCAGCGCCAGGGTCATCGGTGCGCCTCCGATAGCAGAGATTAATCGCCGCCGCTCGTTTCGTCGTGAATTCTAGAACGCGATTCGGTCGTCGGCCAGAGGGCTGCGGGTTCGCCTCCGGCGGTACCGGCAACGGGTTCGCCGCTGGCATACCGGCAACGGGTCCGTGAGTCTGCAGATCGAAGGCCTGGTAGAGCTGCTGCTGGAGGCGGGGCGGCGCGATGGTGAGGATGTCGCCCAAGTAGGGGAGGGCATCCAGCAGGGCGGGGTCCTGCTGCCGGGCTGGGGCGCTGCTTCGCAGACACCGGCCAAGTCCGGGATGTCGTCGCTGGCGCCTGCAAGAGGACTGGGAGTCGCCCTGGCTAACGGCACGGGCGCTCGGTCATGCGCGATCGATGGCCGCCGGCGGTAGCTCCCCGACCTGTTGCTTGGACAGGTTGAGCCGGATTCCGGCCTCAACGCCGGTCACTGCCGTGATCGGGATGGCCACTTCCTTGCGTCCCCACAGGTGTCCCTCCTGCAGGAGCACGTGCGTCACCTGGTGGTCGTCGGGGTCGATGACCAGGCCCTCGACCAGCCCGATCTCTCCGTCGGTGGCGTGGACGTGCTCACCGCGGCGGACCTGCACCTCGCCCGCCGGGACCGAGTCGTCGGTGACCGTCCGCCGCTGCCGGCCATGGCTTCCCCCCCGATCCCACCCCTCGCCTTCCGTCCGGACCCCGCTCACGCCTTCGAACCACTTGCCCGGCGGTGCGTGATCCGGGTACTCGGTGTCCTCAATGACCTGCGTTTCCTCGGCCGGGTCGAGCTTGTCGAACTCGGCCTTGGTGCACGCCAGCCGGATCCCGTCCGCCGTGACCTCGGCGAGGCCCACCGGTACGAGCCGGTCGATGTGGTGCCCGTGCTCGTGCCGAGGTCCAACCACCAGATGGGTGATCGTGCGGCCTGCTGGGTCGATGATCACGCGGATGACCTGGCCGCAGTCCTCATCGGTGCAGCGGGCGCTGGCCCCGATCACGAAGGGTGTGTCTGCCATTCGTCCAGCCTCCTTCTTTCGGTGGAGGTTAGCGGCGCCTGAACGTCGCGCGCCGAGGAATGCCAGACAACGCGGGCGTTCCAGCGCGAAGGCGGGCAGGCGGCGGGAACTGGCCAGCTCGCGCATGGGTGGGGGCGGGTAGGTGGGCCGCCTCCCTGGCGGGCGCTGTTCCGCGTCTGTCGGTGGAGAAACGGCTTGCGCAGGTCAGATGCGCGAGGTCCACTCGATCGTGAGCTGATGGCCACGGCCTGATAGGGCCGGCGTGTGGGTTTTCGTGCGGTCCTCTATAGCACCGCTCCTGGTACACAGTCTGGCCACGGCGAGCAATTTGCCCAGTTTGAGACGCGGCACGGATTGAGGATGCCGACCGCCTGGTCGCAGCCGGGCGCCGCGACTCGTCCGCGCACGCCGGGCCCGGCCGAATGCTGACCCGCCTGACCGCCAGCGGTCGGACGTCGCCCCGCAGCCCCGTACTACGCCTCCGACTGATGACAACCCGCAGTACCGCGAGGTAACATAGCTATGTTACTGGCGAGTAGCACTTTGATGGCTTGCACTGCGGCAGACAGCGCAGTCGCCAATGGGGGTTGGAGGCACCAAATGGGGCACTTCAGGAGCAACCTCAGGGACATTGAGTTCAACCTCTTTGAGGTCCTGAAGCGGCAGGACCTGCTGGGATCTGAGCCGTTCGCTGAGGTGGACGAGGAGACCGCGCGCGGCATCCTCGACGAGGTCAACCGGCTCGCGCTCGGCCCGGTCGCGGAGTCCTTCGCCGAGTCCGACCGGCACCCTCCGGTCTTCGACCCGGCGACGCACTCGGTCACGATTCCCGAGGCGTTCAAGCGCTCCTATCAGGCCTTCATCGACGCCGAGTGGTTCCGCCTCGAGTTGCCGCCTGAGCTGGGCGGGACCAGCGTGCCCAGGACCCTGGGCTGGGCCGTTGCCGAGCTCATCCTCGGCGCCAACCCGGCGGTCTGGATGTACTCCAGCCTCGGCTCGTTCTCGCACGCGCTGTGGAAGATGGGCACCGAGCGGCAGAAGGAGATCGCCGCGCTTGCCGTGGACCGCAGGTGGGGCTACACCATGGTGCTCACCGAGCCCGACGCGGGCTCGGACGTGGGCGCCGGCCGGACGAAGGCGATCCAGCAGCCCGACGGGACCTGGCACATCGAGGGCGTCAAGCGCTTCATCACCAGCGCCGAGCACGACCTGACGGAGAACATCCTGCACGTCGTGCTGGCCAGGCCCGAGGGCGCCGGGCCGGGCACCAAGGGACTGTCCATGTTCCTGGTACCCAAGTACCTCATCAATGCGGACGGCTCGCTTGGCGAGCGGAACGGCGCCTACGTCACCAACGTCGAGCACAAGATGGGCCTGAAGGTCTCGACCACCTGCGAGGTCACCTTCGGCGCCGAGCACCCGGCCGTCGGCACCCTGATCGGCGACGTGCACGACGGCATCCGCCAGATGTTCGTCATCATCGAATTTGCCAGGATGATGGTCGGAACGAAGGCCATCGCCGCGCTGTCGACCGGCTACCTGAACGCGCTCGAGTACGCCAAGACCCGGGTGCAGGGCGCCGACCTGACCCAGATGCTGGACAAGGCAGCGCCGCGCGTCACGATCATGAAGCATCCGGATGTGCGCCGCAGCCTGCTGCTGCAGAAGGCCTACGCCGAGGGCATGCGCGCCCTGGTCCTGTACACCGCGAGCCAGCAGGACGCTGTGATCGTCGCCGCGGCCGACGGCCGCACCGACGACCTTGCCGTCGCGCTCAATGACCTGCTGCTGCCCGTGGTCAAGGGCGTTGGCTCCGAGCGCGGTTACGAGCAGCTGGCGCAGTCGCTGCAGATCTTCGGCGGCTCGGGTTACCTGCAGGACTACCCGATCGAGCAGTACATCAGGGACGCCAAGATCGACAGCCTCTACGAGGGCACCACCGCGATCCAGGGCCTGGACCTCTTCTTCCGCAAGGTCGTGCGCAACCAGGGAGCGGCACTCGGCCACCTGCTCGGCCAGATTCGCGAGTTCGCCGGCGCGGAGGCGGGCAACGGCAGGCTGAAGAAGGAGCGCGCCGCGGTGTCCAGCGCCGCCGACGACATCGAGGCGATCGTCACGGCGATGAACGGCTATCTCGGCGAGAGCCTGTCCCAGCCCGCAGAGATCTACCGCGTCGGCCTCAACACCACCAGGCTGCTGCTGGCGCTCGGCGACCTCATCATCGGCTGGCTGCTCGGGCGTCAGGCCGAGGTCGCCCTGGCCAGGCTGGACGAAGGCGGCCTGTCCGCCGCCGACCAGGCCTTCTACCAGGGCAAGGTGGCCGCGGCCAGCTTCTTCGCCGGCACGGTGCTGCCCCGGCTGACTGCCGAGCGGCAGGTCGCCGAGGCAACCTCGCTCGACCCGATGGAACTGCCGGAAGAGGCGTTCTGACGCCGCTCGCAGCGCCGGCGGACAGCGCCGCCGGCCGCTGCGCGGCGGCAGCGTGATGCGGCGCTGGTCGTAGCGTTCGCCTTAAAACTACGGGGTTTCCACGATGTGGGCGCGTGCTGCCCGCGCGCATCCTGTCACGAGGCGTCCGCAATCGGACGGGCCTTGACCCAGGCGGGCCATGAGTGACAGGAGAGACAGCAATGAACAGACGGAGGGGCTTACTGACCACCGGGCTGGCGACGATTGCGGCGACGGCGGCCACGGTCATGCTGGCGACCGGCGCGGGCTTCGCCGCCGCGAGCGCGCATCCCGCCGTGTCGGGGAACGAGACGTTCCACCTCGTGACCACCGAGCCGAGCGCAGCGCGGTACGTCGTGATCGCCAGCGGCGTGTTCACAGCCGGCGGCGTGGACATCGCGGGCAACACCACCGACGTGGTCAAGCTCGCCGGGGGTGGCTTCAAGATTTACCACGGCTATGCCCTCAAGATCACCAAGGAGCACGTCAACAATGCGACGTGCCTTGCCGTCTTCGGGGCCACAGCCAAGTTCAAGGTCTTCGGCGGGACCGGGGCCTACAGGGGGATCAGCGGCACCGGCAAGGCCACCATCAGCATTCTGGAGATCGCCGCCAGGACTAGCAGCGGTGCGTGCAACCCGAATGCGACCCCCGTGGTCAACGAGGAGACCATCGTCGGGAAGGCGAAAGTTACGCTGTAGCCGCAACTGGTGACAGTGGTTTTACTGCCGTGACGGTCAGGACCGCCGGCGCGCTGGCGGTCCTGACCACTCCTGCGACCCGTGGCTCTGCGCTAGTCGGCCAGCTCGGGCGCGGCCGGCAGGCGCATCAGCGGCAGCGCGGCGTCCGCGACCATGCGGGCGGCCTCGGCGACGGAGAGCGCCGTGGAGTCGACTGCCAGGTCTGCCGCGGCTTCCAGCCATGGCCTGGCCGCGGCGAACTGCTCCAGGTGATCCAGCCGCCACTGGCAGGCGCCAGGATCGGCCTGATCGGTCCTGATGCGCGCCGCCAGCACCGCCGGATCCGCGTGCAGCAGCACGTGAAACACCTCAAGCGAATGCGCATCAAGCCCGGCTCGCAGCTCCCGCCAGTAGCTCTCCACCAGCACCGTCTGCACCGTGATCAGGTGCTGACCGGTGAGCCTGGCGACCTCGGCCATGACCACTGGCACCAGCGTGCGCCAGGGCGGCAGTTGCTGGAAGTCGGTGAAGTCCTGATCGGCCAGGTTAGCCCGCAGCATGTAACCGACCCACTCGGGATCGAACTGGCGGGCGCCGGGCAGCATGCCCGCCAGTTCCGCGGCCGTGCTGGTCTTCCCGGCACCGAAGGCGCCGTTCAGCCAGATGATCACGACTGCTCAGATCTCGTACTGGACCGAGGCCCGCGCCTTGGTATTCGGCCTGCTCAGCCTCGCGATGATGTCCTGGTGCGCGGGGTGGTCACGGTAGGCCAGGTAACTAGCCGCGTCGTCGAAGTCGCCGACCACGGCGAAGTCGAAGTTGCCCTCGATGAGGCCCGCGTCCTGCCCCGCGCGGTAGGACCGCACGCCGGGCAGCGTCGGCGCGAGCGCGTTGAGCTCGGCCGCCAGTTGCTGCTCCTGCTCGTCGGTCATGCCCTCGGACCAGGTAAACAGCACGACGTGGCGGATCATCAGCCTCTCCCTCCGGTTCAGCGCGGTGGTTCTTGGCGCGGCAGGTCGCGGCCCGGCGGTTGCGGCGCGGCAGGTCGCGGCTCAGGTCACGACCAGGCGAGCATCGCCAGCGGATCGGTCAGCATCGCGCCGACATCGCGCAGCACCGCCGAGCCGAGGTCACCGTCGACCAGCCGGTGGTCGAACGACAGCGCGAGCGTGCAGACCTTCCGCACCGCCAGCGCGCCGTCCACTACCCACGGCGCATCCTTGACCTGGCCGAACGCCAGGATCGCGGCCTCGCCGGGCGACAGGATCGGCGTGCCGGTGTCGACGCCGAAGATGCCCACGTTGGTGATCGTGATGGTGCCGCCGGACAGGTCGGCCGGAGTCGACTTGCCCGCGCGAGCCGTCTCGGCCAGTCCGGCCAGCGCCCTGGCCAGCTCCGGCAGGCTCAGCGCCTGCGCCTCCTTGATGTTCGGCACGATCAGGCCCCGCTCGGTGGCGGCCGCGATCCCGAGGTTCACGTAGCGCTTGACCACGATCTCCTGCGCCGCCTCGTCCCAGCTCGAATTGATCATCGGATGCCGGGCGGCGGCCACGAGCAGCGCCTTGGCGACCAGCAGCAGCGGCGACACCCGAACCTCGGCGAACTCGGGCAGCGCGCGCAGCCGCGCCGTGGCCGCCATGGTCTGCGTGATGTCGATCTGCAGGAACTCGGTGACGTGCGGCGCGGTAAACGCGCTAGCCGCCATGGCGGCCGCGGTGTGCTTGCGCACGCCCCGGATCGGGATGCGCTCCTCCCGCGCGCCCGCTGCGGACACCACCGCCGCCGGGACGGGAACGCGCTCTGCAACAGCGCCGGACGCGGCGGCCTGCTGGACGTCGTCCCTGGTGATGGAACCGTCCGGGCCGCTGCCAGCCAGCACCGTCAGGTCCACGCCGAGGTCCCTGGCGAGCTTGCGCACGGGCGGCTTGGCCAGCGCGTGGCCTGCTGCCGCCCCGTTGGCCAGCGCCTGCTGACCGGCACCGGCCGCCGGGGCCGCTGCTGGCGGTGCAGCGGCGGCATTCTTGCGCTGGCGGCGCGTAGTAGTGCCGAGCTTCACGCCGTAGCCGACCAGCACGGCCTGCCGCTCCGCCTTCGGCGCCGGGCTGCCGATCATCCCCGGCTCGGAAGCGATGTCGACCGGCGGCGCCGGGACCAGGTCCTCGTCCTGGGCTATCTGGCGCTGGACCGCCGCCTCGGCCGGGACCGCCTGCGCGGGTGCGGAGCCGCCGTGCCCGCCGCCGACCTCGACCGAGATGATCGGCGTCCCCACGTCCGCGGTCGCGCCCTCGGGAACCAGCAGGCTCGCGACGGTGCCCGCGTACGGGCTCGGCAACTCGACGACGGCCTTGGCCGTCTCGATCTCGACGATGATCTGGTTGACGGCGATCTGGTCGCCCGGCTGGACGTGCCACCTGACGATGTCGGCCTCGGTCAGGCCTTC